>JAKITM010000022.1 GCA_021648045.1 Lysobacterales bacterium | reverse complement strand
CACAAGTGGTCAACCTCAAAGGCGACACCGCCAAAGCCGAATTCATTAACCACTTCAAAGAAGTGCAAAAACTCAAAACCCAGCTGGAGCAATACACCGACCTTGACGACACCGGCAAGCAAACCATCGAACAGGCACTGCCCACCGATACCCTGCGCGGTTTCAAATCTATGTACATCGATACCGCGCTGGAACTCAAGCGCAAACAAGGCAAGGGCGGCGACGCCGAAGTGCAACAACTGGAGTTTGATCTGGTGCTGTTCGCCTCCAGCCTTATCGACTACGACTACATCATGGGGCTGATCGCCAAATCGACCCAGCCAGGCGGCAAGCAAAAAATGACACTGGATCAGATCATCGAAATGATCAGTTCACACGCCAATCTGCATGAAGAACGCGACGATATAAAAGCCTACCTCGAAGCCAACCGCGACAAGTTGAACACCGGCAGTTTTACCGACAAAGACATCCGCCAGGGTTATGAAGCCTTCAAGGCGCAAAAGGCCGCCGAGGTGCTAAACCAAATCGCCCAGAATCATGGCCTGCAAAGCGATGCCTTGCAAACCTTTGTGGATCATATTATGGATCGCATGATCTTCGACGGCGAACAACTCACCGATCTATTGGCACCGCTGGAACTGGGTTGGAAAGCGCGGCGTGTGGCAGAGCTGGCATTGATGGAAGAGCTGTTGCCGTATTTGCACAAGCTGGCTGAAGGGCGGCAGGAGATATCGGGGCTGAATGCGTATGAGTGAGCAGGAGAAAAAGGTATTGGTGCCAGCTTTGCGGTTTCCTGAGTTTCGGTCTGCAGGGGTGTGGGAATTAAAGAGTTTGGGTAACTGTTTGGACTACCTCCAGCCAACTAAATACCTAGTAAAAAGCACAGCATATAGTGATGAGTATAAAACGCCCGTCTTAACAGCAGGAAAAACATTTATTCTTGGTTATACAGATGAAACACAAGGTGTTTTTTCAGATGGGTTACCCGTAATTATATTTGACGATTTCACTACAGCTACACAGTTTGTAGATTTCCCCTTTAAAGCTAAATCGTCCGCTATGAAAATATTGCTGGCAAAAAAAGGTTTCAATATTAAGTTCGTATATGAGGCAATGCGGACGATGGAGTATGAAGTTGGAGTACATAAAAGGCATTGGATATCAATATTTACAAAATTGAATATCCCTACCCCCAAACCCAAAGAACAACAAAAAATCGCCGATTGCCTGTCATCCCTCGACGAGCTGATCACCTTGCAGACCCAAAAACGCGACGCCCTCAAAGCCCATAAAAAAGGCCTGATGCAGCAACTCTTTCCCGCGATCGGCGAAACCCAGCCCAAACTGCGCTTTCCTGAGTTTCGGGGGGAGTGGGTGGAGAAAACGCTTGGGGAAGTAACGGACTATGAAAATGGCAAAGCGCATGAACAGGATATTGATAAGAAGGGTAACTATATTGTTGTTAATTCAAAATTCATTTCAACAGAAGGTGAAGTACGGAAATTTAGTAATACCGCTAACCTACTAGCCAGTAAGAACGATATCTTAATGGTACTCAGCGATGTTCCAAATGGTAGAGCTATAGCCAAATGCTTTTATGTGGACAAAGATAATACATATACAGTAAACCAACGTATCTGCAAGTTGACCTCAAAAGACGCAGTGAGTGTAATTTTGTTTTACCTCTTTAATAGAAATCCCTATTTCTTGGCTTTTGATGATGGTGTGAAACAAACAAATTTAAAAAAAGATGATGTGCTGGAATGCCCCGTACTTTTACCAAAGGATAAAAAAGAACAACAAAAAATCGCCGATTGCCTATCATCCCTCGACGCGCTCATCACCACCCAGTCCCAAAAAATCGACGCCCTCAAGTCCCATAAAAAAGGCCTGATGCAGCAGCTTTTCCCTGCGATGGATGAGGTGGATGCATGAACGGAATCCGTACCTACCAAAGTTTAAACAATCTAGTTACTAGGCTACGAGATGACTTAAACAACAAGGAGTTAGTTCTTCTTTACGCCTATAACCGTACAGGGAAGACTCGATTGTCTATGGCTTTCAAAGACCGAGGAAAACGTAACAATGGAGGAAATGCGGACACGCTTTATTTTAACGCCTTCACCGAAGATTTATTCACATGGGAAAACGATCTAGAAAATGACGCTACGCGCGGGTTGCGGGTCAATCAATTTTCAAAGTTCTTTGATGGGTTTACTAACCTGGGATTGGAGCCAATGATTGATGAATACCTGAGTCGCTATGCTGATTTTGGTTTCGATTTTGAATACAAGGAAATTAGGCAAGGGAGGGATACCTTTACCAAACCACACTTTGTGAAATTCAATAAAGATGGGCAAGACAACATCAAAATATCCCGAGGTGAAGAAAATGTTTTTATCTGGTGTATGTTCATGGCAATCTGCGAGCGGGTTCTTGACGGACATGAGTCTTATCATTGGGTAAAATATATTTATATTGACGACCCAGTATCATCTCTTGATGATAACAATGCCATCGCGGTTGCCTGTGATCTGTCTAAAATCCTACGTCGCGCCACCAACCGTAAAGACGACAATGATTCCCCTGACCCCATTAAAGCCGTTGTCTCGTCTCATCATTCACTCTTTTTCAATGTGATGTGTAATGAAATCGGTAGACCGAAAGAAAATGAACCTAAGGTAAGACACAAACGTTACTTTCTCCATCGCCCCAATAGCGAGGGGAGGTATACTCTTCGCCCCACTGAAGATTCCCCATTCTTTCACCACGTCGCAACGCTTGCTGAGTTGCAAAAAGCTGCTGACCCAGAAACAGGCACACTTTACACATTCCACTTCAATGCCTTGCGTAGCATCATGGAGAAAACGGCGGCTTTTTTTGGCCACTCAAGCATCTCTTTTTGTCTTAATGCGCTAGATGACGATGAGAATAGGGCGCTATTTAACCGTGCCCTTAATCTTCTCAGTCATGGAAGCTATGCTATTCACGAACCAACGCCAATGGGCGAAGACAATCAAAGACTATTCCGACAGATTCTTGGAAATTTCATTGATAAATTTCAGTTTGATCTGCCGGAAATACTCAGTGAGACCAGAACAAGGACAACGATATGACAAAAGAACAACTCAACCAACTCGGTAAAACACTCTGGAATATCGCCAACGACTTACGCGGTGCGATGAATGCCGATGACTTCCGCGATTATATGCTGTCATTTCTATTCTTGCGTTATCTATCGGATAATTATGAAGCCGCCGCCAAAAAAGAACTTGGGCGCGATTACCCCACAGCAGACGAGGACGACCGCCGTGCACCACTGGCCATCTGGTATGCAGAGAACAGTACGGATATTGTCGACTTTGAAAAACAAATGCGCCTCAAAGTACATTATGTCATTGAGCCAAAATTTCTCTGGAGCAATATTGCTGAAATGGCGCGCACCCAAGACGCTGATTTGCTGAGCACACTATGGAAAGGTTTTAAGTATATTGAAGAAAAATCCTTCGAGAGTGCTTTTCAAGGGCTGTTTTCGGAAATCAATCTGCACTCAGAAAAGCTGGGTAAAACACCCAAAGCACGCAATGAAAAGCTGTGTACCATTATCCAAAAAATCGCCGAAGGCATTGCCGAGTTCAGTAGTGACAGCGATGTTCTGGGTGATGCCTATGAATACCTGATCGGTCAGTTTGCCGCCGGTTCCGGTAAAAAGGCGGGTGAGTTCTACACCCCGCAACAGATTTCTAGCATTCTTTCCGACATTGTCACGCTGGATGGGCAGGAGCCTGCTACCGGTAAAAAGAAAAAACTCAAGCGCGTACTAGATTTCGCCTGCGGTTCTGGTTCGTTATTGCTCAATGTACGCAATAAAATGGGGCCGCACGGCATCGGTAAAATATACGGGCAGGAAAAAAATATCACCACCTACAACTTGGCGCGTATGAATATGCTGTTGCACGGCGTAAAAGATGCAGAGTTTGAGATTCATCACGGTGACTCTCTGCTGAATGATTGGGATTTATTGAATGAAATGAACCCCGCCAAAAAACTACAATGTGATGCCGTAGTCGCCAACCCACCTTTCAGTTATCGCTGGCAGCCCAATGAAGCACTGGGGGAAGACTTCCGCTTTAAAAGCTATGGCCTTGCACCTAAATCCGCTGCCGACTTCGCCTTTTTGTTGCACGGCTTTCATTTTCTTAGTGAAGATGGCGTGATGGCGATTATTCTGCCTCACGGTGTTTTGTTCCGAGGCGGCGCAGAGGCGCGTATTCGTACCAAGTTACTCAAGGATGGGCATATTGATACTGTCATCGGTCTGCCCGCCAACCTGTTTTTCTCCACGGGTATCCCGGTCTGTATTTTGGTGTTGAAACGCTGTAAAAAACCGGACGATGTACTGTTCATCAATGCCAGCGAACACTTTGAAAAAGGCAAGCGGCAAAATCACTTACGGCCTGAAGACATAAAAAAAATTATCGATACTTACCAGTATCGTAAGGAAGATAAACGCTACGCCCGTCGCGTAACAATGGATGAGATTGAAAAGAACGATTACAACTTGAATATATCCCGTTATGTCAGCACCGCCAAGCCAGAACCTGTTATTGACTTATCGACAGTTCATAGTGGCTTAATTGACCTGGAAAAAAATATTGTTAAAACGAGCAAAAAGCACAATGGTTTTCTTAAAGAGCTTGGTTTGCCTGTTTTACCTAAGTAGCGCCCAACCCTATGAAGCTGATTTATGACAAACGCCCCACCTAACCGCTTTTCGCTGCCCAGAGGTACAGGAAGAGGTACAGGACATGGTAATCAAAAGTAGGGTTTAAACCGTCATCAATGGAGGATATCCACCATTTGCCTTATGCGGTCGTTCATAAGATTCAGGATCAAGAGTTCAGGGGCAAACCACGATTGTTTCTTCTTATTCCGCGATGACATACTGCCCCGAACGATAACGGGCCCGGGAGTCAGGGTAACTTCCCTGCGGATTTGCAACATAGAATCCCAACCAGCATTCCTGATGGCCGGTGAGATGAAAAGATCACAGATATCGCTTTCGCTGAGTTTTCTTTTTTCTTTTTTATCCATTTAGCTTTGAAAGCCCCTTTTGTACTTGTTGCCAGAAAGGCCAACCAATAAGTACCGCATTAAATTCGGTAAAAGTCTAAATATCATCTTCCGATATTGGTATGTTTAACTGGCATGCCTGCAAAACTACACAATTCCAATAGATTGACCTGGTGTTTTGCAGTAAGTCGTAGCAACTTGTCCATTGCTTTGCTCTGGATTACATCCCCGCGCTCATATTTTGAGAAGGCGTTATCACCACCACCAAAAATACGAGCAGCGTCACTTTGGGATAAGCCAAGCTGGTTTCGGATTTCCTTGATTTTTGCACCGGTCAGTAAGTCATCTTCTACACGCTTAGAGTCAGCAATGCTAAGATGATTGCGCCGGATTTGTTCGGGAAATACAGGATCAGCACCGCAATTGTTGCAAAGATAACATTCTAGTCCATCTATATGCAGCGTCTTTTTGCCATGCTTGAAATCATCTGCAAAAGTAGATTTGGTCAAGTGTCCCTCTTCGCATACAGGGCAAGTCAATGTTTGATTATTCATAACGCACCTTCAGGGTGAAATGATGCAAGTAGCACCAATATACAGTCCCGATCAAGTTTTAATTTAATATAAAGATCATCGGTACTACCACTAGACCCAGTATAAGAAACTAGGTATACATCTAACCATGTTTTTCCTTGATAACAGATTGATTCGTGATAATTGTCAATTTTCAATGACGCCAGACATTCGTTCACATCATCTGGCGTGTAACCATAATTCTCGACATGTCTTGTAACTCGACTCGACATAAAGGAAACTGCACCTTGTTTGGCAAGTGTCCTGATTCTATCCAGAGAATATTCTTGTTTGTTTCGCCTCTTCTCTGTGTTACTAACCATTATGGTTACCCTTTGTGAGAAAATCAACCTATCAGGCTAATTAATTGTGATATTACTGCCGGAAGCTGGCTATATTTAAAAGCGAATGAGTAATTAAATGTTATTCCCTTCCCCGAATAACATGTTGTATCACAAATACTACCAGAAATAATAAATCTATATATTTGCGCCTTATAATGTAGTTATATGAGAGTGAGCCTTCAGTATTTAGTAGCTCAAACCGCTGACTCATCTCTGTCTAACAGCCGCTATTTTTCCATTTTCACTAGTCTTTCAAAAGCTAATTTCCATGGTAAACGGCTACCAGAATCTTTCATTCGTATATATGCTTCATGTGCTTGAATGATTGAAATTATTTGGTGCTCGATCATTTGCTCAGTTAGCCACAGCGTTCCATGAACTGGGATGCCTTCATTCTTTGCCGCCACCCTTAAAGCTCTATCGCCTGTTAGCAATGGGCAGCTCTCTTGCGAAGCTAATGCCAGTGCAATGCAATCGTACCTGCTTGGGCCTGTATATCTTTTAACTAGATGTTTTACCGATTCCATGGCTTCACTATCAAGCACTTTTAACTGAAGACCAAAGCCAAGCAGGTGTGGGTGGCAGTCTTCTAGTTCATCTGCAAACAGGATATCAGGAGTTGCAAAACTGTAGGGCAGTCTGAACATTAGTTCAAGCAACTGCCCCTCTATACAATCAATCAGTATATTGGCATCACTAATTAACAGCTGCACTCATTCCCCCCAGCCTTCGTTCTTTTTTGAAACGCGATAATGAAATCCCCAAAAGCTCAGCAGCCTTTGACTCCCCAATATATTCTTCCCCCAGCGCCCGATACACTAACTGCTTGAGAAGGTAAGTCTTTTCATTTGGATAAGGCTCGCCCGGTTCTTCGGTTCGCCAGCCTAGTTTACCGAACTGAATGATGTAGTTTCGTTGAAGGTTTTTGCTGATAACACCACATTGACCGGCTCGATGCAAAATACCCATCATGCTCATGCCAAACTCTTGTTTAAGCATATACAGCTCTTGAGCCTCTAGTGCGCTGCGGTGTGGCCCTAAGTGCTTTAATAGTGATTGTTGAGGCAGTAGGAAGGCTCCGGCAAAATGATTGCAGGCCTTCTCTTCATTTATGTCTGCGGTGAGGCGGTTGGACAATACAAGGTGACCCAATTCATGGGCTAAAGTGAAGCGCTGGCGATCACCTGGTTTATGGCTGGAAATGACTACTACAGGGGAGTCGTTAATGCTGCATGCAAGGCCATCAAATTTTTTGCTGACTTTAACACAGGTGCTAATAATCATAATTCCCCTGGATTCCAGAGTATCTACCATATCTGGAATGGGGTTAAAGCCCAGGTCCCATTGCTGGCGCATTAAATCAGCTATGGTTTCGATTCCTTCAGGGGTGCTGATTTGATCTGGTAGGCTTTCTGGCAAAGAAAATTGCGGTATGGGCCTCACAGAATCAGGATAAAAACTGAGTAGTTCAGACCAGCGTTCAGCTTGCTCCAATACATCGCCGTCAATTTTATTTAACAACTTTTTAGGGGTGCTAGCGTGCTTGCGGTATTCCACATGCTTTAATTCAACTTTGGTAGGGCGAAAAAAATACTCAGTCCGTACCTGCAGTGCCTTAGACAACTTCAATAGATTGCTAGAAGTAGGCATGTTGTCGCCATGCTCGTATTTCTTAATAGCATTAGCAGACACACCGACCTCTGCGCCAAGCGCACTCATAGACAAACCAGCGGCTTTTCGGGCACGAATTAGTCGTTCAGCAAACATAAGAGTCTCCTTTTTACTGCACTCTAGGTTTATAATTATAGCATATATGTAGTATTTATAAACCAAGGGTTAATGCTTTAGTTAACCTGTGGTTGAAAAATAGTCTCCCAATACTAAGCCCAGGGCAAAATCGCCGATGAAACATTTGACCCCGACCCCAAACCACTAGCCCACCTCTATCTAACACGTGGATTCGGGGTCGAATTCGGGGTCCGAATTCGGGGTCAGACCACAATTGATTAATTTGACTGCCCCTGACGATAACGGGGCTGGTGGTCAAGGTGACTTCCCTGCGGATTTGCGACATAGCGGTAGTCCGGGGACAACTGCCTTTTATCTTTCTAGTCGGGCGCCAATTATTTGCCGCACCTTTAACCAACCTGATTTTTTTGTCTATATTTGCTTAATCAAATTTTCTCATCTAGCTATCTTTCATTAAACTCTAAACAGGGTTAAGCGACTGCAGATGAGTTTTTGAAGCCTCGGTGTCAGCCTGTTTCAGCTGGTCTCTGGCTTTCTTTAAGGCTCGCAATAATTCTGATCCTTGCCAGCTATCTTGCGGCAATACCAGAGCTTCTTGCAACAACAATAACTCGGCACTTAACAGCGGGTCAGCCTGGTTTTTAGCAAATGCTTGCAGACTACGGCTTGTCGGTGAACAGCAGACAAGCCAGTTATTGAGCGCGGTATAGGCCTGTACTGGCAAGTTACTTTGGCAAGCCGCACTCAGCACACTGAAAGCAGTCTTTTCTCTGGCTACCGGTGAATCAACTGCTGTGGTTCGCAAATATCGCCAGTAAACTGCCATGAGTATTGCTATTAGAAGGCCTGCTAGCAGATACCATTTGTATAAGCTGGGCTGTCCTTCGGCTACTCCATTGGCATTAAGTTTGTCTGTTGCAACTGCTGCTGGCTGCACTTCTAGTTCAAGACCGGGGATCAGTTGCTGCTTTAGTTCTTCGCTGGCAGGATCCCACCACTGAAAACGAATGGCCGGTATTTTATAAGTGCCGGGTTTT
The DNA here is from genome assembly GCA_021648045.1 of Lysobacterales bacterium. Lineage (GTDB taxonomy): Bacteria > Pseudomonadota > Gammaproteobacteria > Xanthomonadales > SZUA-36 > SZUA-51. The sequence continues at coordinate 21,482 of JAKITM010000022.1, read as the reverse complement.
TCTGCCACCCAGATAATGCTATCGCTGCGCTCTCCACTGAGATCGCCACGATTGGTTTTATCTTTTACTTCTGGCGCTTGAGGATAAGCTGCCAGGCCCTCCACCCGGTAAACCGGTATTGGCGGCAGCAGCATGGCGGATATATCCCCAGCGCTGCGCTTGATGGTTAAGGTGAATGCATCACCGGTTTTAGCCGTACTGGTTTCAGGTTGCCACTGGTAATCGAGAGCAAAATCAGTGGTGGTTATCACTAAATCTCCAGCGGCTACACCCGGTGGGCTTTTTATATTGATCTGTAAGGGTTGTGTTTGGAATTCAAAGGCCTGTATTTCGCTATCAAAACCAGCTGCGCTATTAAAGCGTACTGTAATTGGCGGCACCAGCAATTGTCCGGCTTGCTGTGGATACAATGCCAGCGGATAGCGGATGATCTGCCAACTGATACCGTCAATTTGTTCAGTCAACTTGATGGTGGTAGTGTCAGTTTGCATCAGAAAAGCACCGGTCACCTCCGGCAAATTAAAATGAGTATCGGTAAAACCATAGCCGGTGGTTTTTAGGTCAAGGTTGAGGGTAACTTGCTGCCCTGTCCAAATAGCACCCTGTTGCTGAACACTGATGTCGATATTGGTTTGTAGGCGATCTTCAGCAACAGCCACGATAGCTGTGAACATCAGAGCACTTAATAACACTGACTTTAAGTAAGCTGATTTTAAGCAAAGGTTATTCATCATTTTTAGCCTCTGCTGGTTCAGCCTCTTCGCTTTGCTGGACTGCCAGTTGGTAGCTAAATCTGGCGGCAAGAAAATCGGCTGGCCGGGTTTCCACTTTACGCAACCACAGGGCGCGCATGGCATCTTCGCTGAGCTGCTGATCGGCCGCATCAATAACTTCTTCGCCGGAGGACTTGTTTTTACCGCCTTCCAAGTCAAACACAAACTTATCTGCTGCTAATAGACCATCGGTACCACCATAGTCATCATCCGGGCCTGCCAGTGCCTGCTTTCTTAGCATGGCAATTTGTAGGTTTTCTTCGGCTTCTAGCCAGTCTGGGCGTTGTGCGAACGCACTTTGATAGGCCGTAATCGCGGTATCGTAATTGCCCAACATTATCTGTGCATTGCCGCGATTATAGTGAGCTTGTGCAGTGGAAGACCTACCGAAAACAGCCGCGGCACGCTCGTATTCACCTGCGAGAAACAAAGCTGTGCCTATGGTCATCGGCTGACTAAATTTATCCGCGGCCTGGTGGTATTTTCCTTGGTCCATTAGGCGCTGGCCTTGTTGATCCGGGGTAAGCCAGATATCAGCCCATTCGAATGCCATAATCGGCGCTGACCCAGCCATTAAAACAAGCAAGATGAATAGATTAATGAGCCTATGTTTCATTTTCATTCTACTGCCACCGCACCGCCACGGCGAAACAAGGTCAGCATTAAAAACGCTATCAGCGGTAACAAATAATATCCGGCATCTTTCCATTGCCGGCTATCTCCTGCAGGTGCATTACTGATGCTGCGCTCGATCTTTTTACTCAACTCAATCACATCACTCTTATCTGCGCTTACCACTGTGAGACTGCCACCAAGGGCTTTGGCTGCTGCTGTCAGTGCGCGCATATCCAGAGGTGGGGCGGGCGGACTACCAGCAGGTGGTATCACATCGGCACCAGCAGCCATCGCCAGAATATGGACTTCCACACCGCCGCGCTTGCGCATTGCTGTCAATTCGCGGAGTTGGGAGGCATCTACCGCATCGGTTATCAGCACGATGGATCCTGGAACTGCCGCTTTTTTCAGGCGTTGATTAGCCATTACAATGGCAGCTGATACCTCATCCCCCGGTTGCGGCATAATCTCGGGTTCCAGTGCGGCGGCTGAAGAATTGATAATTCCGCTATCGGAAGTCAGCGGCATAACTAGGTGGGCGCTACCGGCATAGGCAATTAAGCCGGTACGCACATCGCTTTTAAGTGCCAATAAATCATGGATTTTCAAAATACTGCGTTGCAGGCGACTGGGCTGAATGTCCATTGATAACATTTCCGGGCTTACCTTTAGCACAATAAACATCGCCGCCTGATCTTCACTGAAAGGTGAATTCTGAAACTGCCAACTGGGCCCCGCAAGGGCGATAATACCGGCAAGCCAAGCTACACCCAGCATATAAATGGGTCGCCAACGACCTTGCTCAGCACTTTCCCGGATAAGCAGGTGTTTCAGCAGCTGCGGGGATATTACATTTTTCCAGGCTCGTAATGAGTCGCTGCGGTTAAATACCGAGCCTATCAGAAAACCAGCCGGTAACAGTACTAGCAGCCACCACGGCCTAAGAAAATGAAACTGACTTAGTGAGGACAATATATCCATCAACCTGTCTGTCCCTGAACTTTGTCCTGAATTTTCTGAATTTTGTCACCCCGAACTCTCTGGCCTTTGATCACATCGCTATCAATAAAGCGCAGGCGAATTTCCAGCCACAACATATACAACAGCGTTAGCAAGATCAATGCCGCTAAAGGCCAGTGATATAAGTCGGTTAATGGCCGGTAGCTCTGAGTTTCTACCTGCTTGGGGTTAATGGCATCGAGGTGACTATATATGGATTCCAGTTCGGCGGTATCGCTGGCATGAAAATAGCCGCCACCAGTGGTTGTGGCGATATTTTTTAGAGTTTTTTCATCCAGCGCCGCTTCACCGAGTGCTGTAGGATCACCCATGGCAATGGTGTGCACAACAACACCATTATCGCGGGCTATTACTGCCGCCCGTTCGGGTGGAATAAGGCTGCCGGTATCGCTACCATCCGTCAATATAATCAATACGCGCTCATCTACATTACTGCGCTCAAACAGGTTAATCGCTAGGCCCATGGCGTCACCTAGCATGGTTCTGGGTCCTAGCATGCGGATCTGTGCTTCATCCAGCAATTCCCTGACAACATCCAGATCAGCTGTAAACGGCACCTGAGTAAATGCGGCTGAGCCGAATAGAATAAGACCGACTCGGTCACCTTCACGACGGGCAAAAAAATCATCCAATACCTGTTTGACTGCGGTCAGGCGATCGACTACATTGCCCTGTTTATCGGTAAAATCTTGAGTTTCCATTGAACCGGATAAGTCTACCGCCACCAGTAGGTCGCGCATTGGCAGGTCTTTAACAACGGGCTCGCCCAACCACTGCGGGCGGGCAAGTGCAGTCACCACTAACAACCAGACAAGACTTAAAACCAGCCATTGAGATAGTGGTCGTTTAGAACCAACAATACCGGCATTAGCGTGCGAACCGGTCAACCGGGCTAAGCGTTGCATAAAAGGAACCCGTACGGTCGCCTTACGCTCGTGATGGACCGGCAGAACACGGCGCACAATCCAGGGCAACGGTAGCAGAATAAAAAGCCAGAGATATGCAAACGACAGCATAACTTACCCCTCCTCGCCCGCTAGCCCTTCAGACTGATGGTGTTGAAGCCAATAGCGGCAGGCGTTGATCAGAGCAAGCACTGATTCTGAATTAATAGCATTCAATGAACCACCGGAATATGCGATTTTCTCTAAAGCGGCTGAAGCAGCCGGATTAAAGGCCGGTTTTTTCAGGGTGGTATTCAGAAAATCTGACCATTGCTTCCCCGTTAGCGATGCAACCTGTTCGCGAGGGTATGCTGAAACTGCTGTTCGCTTTAACAGGCTGGGGATTTGCCGCAGACTGGTATCGCGGTTTGCTGTATTTTCGATTCCATTTTCGAGTTGTTGCAACTGCAGCAAGGCCTCACGCCGATACTGATTTTTTATCCAGTTAGCATGTAGGTGAAATACCAACCAAATGCCTAGCACAAGCAACAACGTCAGCAAAAAATACCAACCAGATGCGAGTGGCCACCAGCTGATTTCTGCCGGCATGATAATATCATTGAGGTTTTGCAGGCTGGCCGGGTCAGGTGATTTCATCCGGGCTCCATTAAAACCGTTTGCCGGTAAGTTGATGTCCAAGAAGCTTGCGTATTTGTTCCGACACCGGGGTGATGGTCTCTAACGGCAGCAGTGGGATTGAAAATCGCCTTGAAACCGTTTGCATCCTTTCCAGCTTTTGTTGAAATTCATTTTGAAAACCCCTGCGGAATTTCTTGTTGGAAGTATCAACTTCCATCTGGCCTGAATCATCGGCAAAGCGCAGGCGACCGGCGGCTGGCAGTTTTTGTTCCAATGGGTCATAAATAAACGCGGTTAAAACATCGTTATGTTCGGAAATACGGGTAATCTGTCGACGGGTTTCTGAACTGAGGCCGTCACCATCAGTAATCATCACCAGCAGGCTGTCATGCCCTGCCATATGACTGACTGTTTTTAGTGCCTCGCTGAGTTTGCTTGGACTCGGGCTGGTATTGGTATTAGCACTCAGTGCCTGGTTCATATTCACCAGCTGTTTGAGGATTTGCATTACCCGTTCACGGCTACGATGTGGCGGCACCACGGTGATTTCTTCATCATTAAATATCACCGCGCCTACCCGATCGCCAACACTCAATACCCGCCAGGCAGAAATCGCTGCAACTTCTGCTGCAACTACAGACTTCATGCGTTTTTTGCTACCAAAGAACATTGCCTGGCGTTGGTCTACCAACAACCATACTGTACGGTCTTTTTCTTCGGTATATACCCGCACATAGGGTGTGCCGGTGCGGGCGGTGACTTTCCAGTCGATATTGCGGGTATCATCTCCGGGCAGATAATTACGCAGTTCTTCAAAATTCAAGCCGCGCCCACGCAATTTTGAACTGTGCTGCCCGCTGAGCACACTATGGATGGGTTGCTTCGGCAAAAAGCTGAAACCGGATGCCTTGTACTGCAACTTCACCAATTCATCAAGCTGCACATAGACACCTGCATCCAGCTTGTTGTTTTTATTTAAGGACGCCGCAGCTGCCATAGCTTACTCGGGGTAAATGACCCGCCAGTCTTGTGCCATGTCTACCAGCAGCCAGCCATTCTCTTCGGCTTCATCGAGCCCTCTTACCAAGCGCCCTTCTGATGATTCACGGTCATAGGCCCATTCGCGTTTAGCGTCGGTGTGATGGACAATCAGGCCGAAGCGTTTGCCGGCACCTGAAGTTGTCCATTGAAGCATTTCAAAATCGCCATCGGAGTTACCTCCGGCAAAAATGGGACGCTGGCCAATAAAGCGGTTAATAGCAACGGGCTTGGTTTCCTTATCGTCAATAAAATGTATTTTTGGCAAACGCATCAGCACCGGCTTGCCATTGCGTAGCTCATACTGTGTTTCCATGCTGCTCCCAACCACCTGATGGGGTGGGATGCCATATACCGCTTGCGTCCACGGGCGCATGAATTCCATCCCGCCACCAGAGACGATAAACACAGTAAATTCATTGGCGCGCAAGTAATCCAGCAACTCTAACATCGGTTGATATACCATCTGTGGGTATCGTTTGCCCGTTGTTGGGTGGCGTGCGCTAGCTAACCAATCGTTGACGATTATTTCAAATTCATCAGTAGTCATACCGGAATGTGTCGCCATGGCCAGTTCGATTAAGCCGTGTTCTCCGCTAGCTTTCATAGCCGCCATATCATTTTCGAGCACGGCTTGGAAAGGCTGGGTGGTTTTCCATTCAGGATGCTCAGCAGCCATCGCCTTGACCCGGTCAATGATAAACAGCAGTTGGAAATATGTTGGCTTTTCTGCCCATAGCGTGCCGTCATTATCAAAAGTGGCGATGCGCATATTCACCGGCACAAAGTCTGGGCTGGTTTTGTCAGTCACCGTATTTACAAATTCGGTTATCCGTTGTTTTGTTGCGCCCTCTGTCCATGATGCCAGTGGGTCGGTAACGGGCTTAACAACCGGTTGTTGGCTGGCACATGCTGTTAAAAACAGCAGCAAAGCTAATCCGGGTATTTGTATGAACCTCTTTTGATATTTGTTCACTTTAGCATCCTTATTTAATTTACCATTCTCATTAACACACTGGTTCCCCGCCTACGAGGCTGGGAGTTTTAGCACAGCCTCGCAGGCGGGAATCCAGTCACCGCTCAGCACATCAGAGTTACAAAAAGATGTCGTTTCTTTAGGCCACGGCCACCAATTGCAAAATTTTATCAATCACATCGTTTGCTGATATGCCATCGGCATTAGCCTCATAACTCAAAGCTATGCGATGACGTAAAACCCCGTGTATTACCGCACGCACATCATCCGGCAGTACATGATCACGCTGGTTCAACCAGGCATGTACTCGTGCGCATTTATCCAGACCAATAGCACCACGAGGGCTGGCACCAATATTAATCCAAGATGCGAGCTTTTCATCATATTTTTGCGGATCACGGGTGGCAAAAATCAAGTCGACAATATAGTTTTCTATGGTTTCGGAAACCTGAATTTTATTAATCTCAGCACGCGCATCAAAAATAATCTGCTGTGAAACCGGCTCGGCTTTATCCTCGGATCCGGTATTGCCCTCTTCGCCGCGCACCAGGCGAATAACCGCCGCTTCAGCAGCTTTAGTACCGTAGTCTATATAAACATGCAGTAAAAACCGATCCATCTGTGCTTCGGGCAAAGGATAGGTGCCTTCCTGCTCGATGGGGTTCTGGGTTGCCATCACAATAAACAGTTCCGGCATTTTGTGAGTTGTACCAGCCACTGTAACTTGGCGCTCTTCCATGGCTTCCAGCAAGGCAGCTTGTACTTTTGCCGGTGCCCGATTGATTTCATCGGCAAGCACGATATTGGCAAAAATGGGGCCGGCCTCAAATCGAAAAGTTGGCTGCCCAGATTCGGTATACAGCACCTCACTACCGGTAATATCAGAAGGCAGTAAATCAGGGGTAAACTGAATGCGTGAGAAGTCAGCATCCATATTGGTCGCCAGACTTTTAACCGCACGGGTTTTAGCCAGGCCCGGCAGACCTTCCATAAGAATATTGCCATTCGCCAGCAGACCAATCAGCAACTGTTCAATTACTGTTTCCTGACCGATAATTGACTCGCCCATGCGTGCCTGGAGAGTTCGGATGGAATCAAGAGTACTCATTGATGGTTTCCTTTTTACTAAGGAGTATGTAATTACTCAGCAGTCTACATGCTATACAGGCTGCTTCGTTTTGAGTTAAAAAAACCGGGAATTGTGTTAACAATTCCCGGCTTATTTACAATGAGCTAGCGTTTATTTATCGCCCGCACCGCGTTGAATAGACTCCATTACATGATCGAGACTAAATGTTCCTGGTTTCTGCCGCGGTGGGAACTCACGGAAACTCTGCATCCATTGACCAACATAAGCTGCGGCCGGTGCAACCATAAACATATGATCAACCCACCATTTGTGGTAACCAATGGTTTCATATTCTGCGCGTTCAAATGGATCCATGCGCAAGTTCGTTAACATTGGTGCACGCAATACCTCAAACGGCTTAAACCACACTTCGATTCCTTCACCGTTTTGCCTCATGAAAGTAATTTTCCAGTTATTGTAGCGTAGTGCAGCCATGTCACCATCATCGGTCCAATACAGGAACTCCTCGCGCGGCCATTCGGCTTCGCCCTTCAGAGCAGGCAACAGATTGTAACCATCAAGATGAACTTTGTAATTTCTACCAATAGCTTTTTTGCCTTTTAACAACTCAGCTTTAATATTCGGATTACCAGCCGCTGCCAGCAATGTTGCCAGCATATCTTCGTGCGCAGCAATCTCATTATTAATGGTGCCAGGTTTGATGACCCCAGGCCAGCGAATAACGGTTGGTACCCGGAAGCCGCCTTCCCACTGAGTCGCTTTCTCACCGCGGAACATAGTGGTACCGCCATCAGGCCAACTGAATACTTCAGCGCCGTTATCGGTGGAATACATAACAATTGTGTTATCGGCGATGCCTAACTCATCCAGCTTGTCGAGTAATTCACCCACCATACCATCATGCTCTACCATGCCATCGGCAAAGACACCCAGACCGGTTTTACCTACGGCCTCAGGTTTCAAATGGGTGTTAATGTGCATGCGCGTACTATTCCACCAGAGGAAGAAAGGCTTGTTGCTTTTAACGGCCCGCTCCATAAAGTCTATGGCTTTAGCGGTGACTTCCATATCAACCGTTTCCATGCGTTTTTTGGTTAACGGGCCGGTATCTTCGATTTTACCGTCAGCCGTACTATGAATAACTCCGCGCGGACCGAATTTTTTCTTAAATTCTGCGTCTTTCGGGTAATCTGGGTGTTCGGGTTCTTCCTCTGCATTGAGATGGTACAAATTACCAAAAAACTCATCAAAGCCATGATTAGTTGGTAACATTTCATCACGATCACCCAAGTGGTTCTTACCGAACTGACCAGTTACATAACCCTCTCCCTTCAACAGTCCGGCAATGGTCGGGTCTTCTATCATCATGCCCTCAGGCGCCCCGGGCAAACCTACTTTGGTCAGACCAGTGCGAATAGGGGATTGACCGGTGATAAAGGCTGCCCGCCCGGCGGTACAACTCTGCTGACCATACCAATCGGTAAACAGCGCACCTTCTTTAGCGATGCGATCAATATTGGGGGTTTTATAGCCCATCATGCCCATGTTGTAGGCACTGATATTAAAACCACCAATATCATCGCCCCAAATAATTAATATATTGGGTTTGTCCGTTTTCGCCAAAAGATTGGCCGAACTAAAGGCCAGCACTAAAAAGGCTAGAAGTAATAGTCTATTTTTTCTCATAAGGATCTCTTTTTTGTTACAAGGAAGTAGATATTGAATTGTAGCTTTATTTACCTAATAGGTCTAATGTATAATTTATATCAATATGATACGATTTATGTATGATTAACTCCCGCCTACTTAAAAATGCACTTTGCCTTGCCGAGCACGGTAATTTTGCACGCGCAGCCTATGCCCTAAATATCAGCCAACCAAGCTTGTCGCGCAACATCCAGGCACTGGAAACCACGCTAGGAGAAAAGCTGTTTAACCGCAGCCACAGAGGCATTACAACTACCCATGCGGGCAAGATAATGCTCAAACACGCACATTTAATCAGCGCCTCTTCAGAATCAATGCAGGAGGAAATCAAGCGTTATCAGGGGATTCTGCAAGGCTCCATCAGTATCGGCGCCGGTTCTTATGTAGGTTCTGCATTGCTGCCGCAGGCGATTGTTGACTTCAGCCAAAAATATCCGGAAATCGAACTCAGCATCAGCATAGATACCTGGTATGAGTTGCCTGCCCGCTTAATGGAAAAGGAGTTTGATTTTCTGGTCATTGATAGCAGCGACCTCGAACTAGCTCAAAATTTTGAGCTAATACCACTAGACCAACATCAGGCATTTTTTATATGCAGACCTGATCACCCGCTATTTAATAAAACAAAACTGCTGGCAAGCGATCTGGCAGAATTTCCGCTGATGATGCCCGTATTACCGCAGCGACTACAATCTTTATTCCAAAAACTATTCTTCCCCGAAATTCAGCCAACAGCAGCACCAGGAGTGCTCAAGCATATTATCTGTAACGATCAGGCACTGATTAAATCCACCGTGCAGAATAGCAACAATATTGCGATTGCTTCATATGGAATGGTGGCTACTGAATTAAAGACCGGCTTACTCAAGGCAATACCGTTAAAAATTGCCGGGTTTGTCAGCAATTTTAATATTATCCGGCGCAAGGGCATAGCATCATCGCCGTCGGCTCGTTCATTCATCCAGGTTTTGCACGAAATAGACACACAGCAGTCCTTGGCAGAGGCGCCTCATATCGCGTCATTGGGTGCGGAAATTTTGGTGTAAGTGGGTTCTGCTAGAAATTCACTACAGGCTTTATCAGTGAGAATAAATAGCAACTACAACAATCAAATTTAAATCAAAAGTTTTTAAGCCGAAAGACCCTGATAGCAATGTAGCTGAGTTATTATTACATCACACCATTCATTAACAGGAAATCCACGGATGAGTAACTACCAATACCCCTATAAAGATGCTGTTTTTATCCTCAACCACTTGCTTGATTTTGAAAAACTTTGCAAGCAGGCTGAGTTGGACGATATAAATATGGAGCTGGCAGATGCCATCCTCGAAGAGGCCGCCCGCCTCGGCACTGAAGTTTTTGCTCCCTTAAACAGTGTTGGCGACCAGCAGGGAGCAAAGCTGGGTGAAAACGGAGTTGAAGAAACCCCAGGTTTTGCCGATGCCTATCGCCAATATGCGCAAAGCGGTTGGGCATCCTTAGCTGGCGCTGAGCAATATGGCGGCCAAAATATGCCAAAAATGCTAGAAACAGCGGTTACCGAAATTTGGGATACCGCCAACCTCGCCTTAGCTTTATGCCCAATGTTAACCACTGGGGCTGTTGATGCCATCACAGCGCATGCCAGCGATGAGCTCAAAGATCGCTATTTGCCGCCGATGATCAGCGGTGAATGGGCCGGCTCCATGTGTCTCACAGAACCCGGCGCGGGATCAGACCTTGCCGCGGTTATCACCAAAGCCGTGCCCGAAGGTGACCATTACCTGATTAGCGGGCAGAAAATCTTTATCACCTGGGGTGATCATCAGATGACTGAAAACATCATCCATCTGGTACTTGCCCGCCTACCCGATGCGCCTGCTGGTGTGCGCGGAATTTCGCTGTTTCTGGTGCCTAAGTTTTTACTTGATGATAACGGCAAACCCGGCCAGCGTAACGATGCCTATTGTGTAGGTATTGAACACAAACTAGGCATCCATGGCAGCCCAACCTGCACTCTGAATTTTGGCGATAACGGCGGTGCGGTTGGCTATCTAGTGGGTAAAGAACATAACGGCCTAATGGCCATGTTTACGATGATGAACGAAGCTCGTCAAGGCGTGGGCATGCAGGCACTGGGTGTTTGCGAACGCTCCTACCAGCAGGCACGAACTTTTGCCAAGGAACGCATCCAGGGAACCCGCAAAGACGGTAGCCGCTACCCGATTATTGAATTCCCCGATGTCCGTCGCATGCTAATGTTAATGAAATCAGCCAGTGAAGCCATGCGCGCGCTACTTTATACCGCAGCCTCGGAGGCTGACCGCAGCCACTGGGCAAAAAACCCTGAAGTCGCAAAAAAACACACCGCCCGTAATGAGCTTTATACGCCCATCGTTAAAGGCTGGTGTACTGAATTGGCGCAGGAAATTACATCCTTCGGGGTGCAGATTCACGGCGGCATGGGTTATGTTGAAGAAACCGGCAGTGCCCAGCACTTGCGTGATGCCCGAATTCTAACTATCTATGAAGGCACTACCGGCATACAGGGCCTAGATTTAGCCGGCCGGAAAATTTTGTTGGATAAAGGTGAGGCACTACAGTCACTACTGGATGAAATCCAGGAAACTGCGGACGCAATGGCAGCTGTGGATAATCTCAGTAACATGGCAGAATCATTAACCAATACCGTCAACGCCGCCCGCGAGGCCGGTAAATGGTTATTGGAAAACGCTACAGAAGACAAACATGCAATGGGCAGCAGCAGCGTAAACCTGATGATGTTGTTAGGCTTTGTTTGCGGTGGATGGGTAATGGGTCAATCAACACTTAAAGCCACCCAATTACTCGAAGCAGGACCTAGAGATAGCGCTTTCTTAGCCGCGAAACAAATTACCGCGCAGTTTTATTTTGAGCATTTCCTACCACGCAGTCACAGCTATTTGACAACAATCAAGGCAGGTAGCGATAGCATGATGGGACTGAGTTCAGAACAGTTTTAAACCTCAGTACACACTGTCGTCCCGGCCTCCGAGCCGGGATCTCCTAAAGCCAGCCCCTGCTATTTGCCAGCAGAAACCTTTCAACTAGTGGCATAATAACCATAATAATTTCTATGGAGATACAACCATGCCTTTTTGGCAACGCGCACTAATTCTGGTAGTGGCCATATTAGTAGTCAGCTTTCTAATCGATATGATCTGGCAGTCGATTTTTGGTTTTGTACTCCCGGGTTATATCATCGGGGTATTCAGCGGACTAACGGCAGTACCGATCTGGGATATGTTAAAACGACTCAAACTAAGTCAGCCTGAATAATTCCAAGCCGATACAGAAGTAAAGCTACCTTGCCAACCTACCCTGGCTTATCCGAGTCGCAGCAACGACAACTGCCTGAGTTAATTCGGGCAACTACGCTGCCAGCAATGTTCAGCGACAGCACCCATCAACTATGGGACTGTGAAACACAGAGCGGCCCCCTGATTGTTAAAATTTGTAAGCAAGAGAACATCGCTAACTCGGCTTTCTGGCAAGCAATGGAATCTCTTTTCGGGGTAGATCTTCCCGCACAATTAGGTGGCTTTGCCAATGTCTATATAAAACTATCAACGCTTAGCCCATTAACAATTCCTGAATACATAGCGGCAGGTTCCGCCAATGATACTGAACAAGCCTTTATTGCAACCAAGAAGGTAGCAGGGATTCTGCCGTCAGCCGCCACTATGAACACAGCTGTTATAAGCGATCTGGCCAACCATATGGCCAGCCTGCACCAGCAGTCAACAAACCTTTGGGGACAACTCGAACAACCGCAGTTTACGCCGGAGCAATGGCCGCAACGCCTGCGCAGCAGTCTGCAGATATTAGCCGAGCAGCACGGCAGCATCCCATCAAAGATACTTGATGAAGCCCTCAAATCAGTAGATTTTTGCGAGGCAAAAGAATTTGTCCCAATCATGCCCGACCTGCGCTGGGATCAGTTTTTACTGCTAGATGGAAAGCTCTCGGCATTAGTTGACCTAGATACCTTTGTCTACGCTCCCAGAGAATTGGAATTGGTGCTGCTAGAATATTTACTCGATGAGCAACAAGCGAAAACCTTCACCCAAACATATCAACAGACACATTCGATGCCCGATTTATCCGCTGTGCGAACGCCCTACCGCTTACTGCTTTTTTTGATGAATGTGCTGGGCGAAAAAAGTCTGGAAAACTGGATGCAGGCCCCCGCTCGATTCTAGTTTGTTGGTTGGCGATAAAGCCTCAACCAAGCTACATACCCCACGATTGCCAACACTAAATAGACAGCGTACATAACAACGGTGGCGTAATATCCAGTTTGTATATAAAGAACGATCGCCGCAGCATCAATGATGACCCAGTAAAGCCAGTTCTGCAGAATTTTGCGAGTGAGAAGGTAGGTATTCAGCACTGAAAACACGGTCACACCGGCATCTAGATAGGGGCTTTGAGAGTTACCGCTTGCTTCCAAATATCGGGCTACAAGTATTGCTATTAGTGTTCCCACTAGCAAAAATACCACTTGCCGGGGCCATGACCAAGAGCTTATGGCTACATTATCTTCAACATTGCCATGCTTGCGCCAAACCAAATAGCCATAAATTGCCATTGCCATATAGTAGAAGTTCAGCAAGGCCTGCATTGGCAGCTGGCCTTGCCAAAACAGCAGGGTATAAATTAGTGTGCTGACAAATGCCAGCGGCCAACACCATTGCGATGCCTTTGCAGCCAACAGCACATAAACAACCCCCAGCAGAGAAGCTAACACTTCCCAGCCGGATAAGGCCAGCATGGCATCTATAAGTTGTTCTAATTCCATTTAGAAATAAAGCCTTAGGGTCGCGCCAAAATGACGGGGTGCGCCCAGTCGAATATATTCCTCTTCCATCGAAAAGGAGGGTTCATTCGCAAAGAAAAAGCCCCGGGTAGCGTATTCTTCATCCAGTAGGTTGCGTATCCATAAAAACGCACTCCACTGGCTGGTTTCATAGCCGATGCGAGCATTTACCAAGGAATATGCCGAGGATTTTTGTGAGTGTGAGTTGCTGAAGTAAAATGCGTCTAAGCCATTAACAGAGAGCCGGGCAAACAAACCTTTTTCCGAACGGTACTGTGCGCCCAGTAAATATTGATAATTGGGTGCATGCGCTTGTTCTCGATTTTCTACTTCAAATGTGGCCGCTACCGGAGTACCGCTAATATCGGTGTTGAGCAGGCCTAAGGACCCAAACAAACTCCAATGATCACTAGCCTGCCAGTCGAATTCTGCTTCCAACCCATAATTTGTTGCCTTATCGAAGTTTTCGGTAAAGTACACATAGTTATTGCCCACATAGGTATAGCCGTTGAACTGCGGATTATCCCGTTGCATGTAAAATAGACTGATGCTGGTTGTTAGCGCGTGATTTAGGTTGAATGACTTTATTCCAAGTTCGTAATTCAGGGCTGTTTCCTGCTGGTAACGCAGCAAGGCGGGATCAGCACCACTACTTAAACCCGTATTAAAACCCGCGCCCTTATAGCCTCTGGAAACAGCGGCATAAGCGCTGTGTTGTGCTGATAATTGCTGGGTAAAACTTATATGCCCGCCCCACAAATTTTCATTAGGATTAAAACTTTCGCCGTTATTATCCACATAGCGTAGCTCATGATTTTCGACTCTCAGGCCGGCGCTTAATAGTTGTGATTCGGTGTGTTGGTAGTCCAGCTGAGCAAAGACCGCCAAGCGGGTATTGCGGTAGTCGCTGATTAGATTGGCACCATAATTATCAGTGGTGTGGTTATCTTCATTTAGGCGTAACCCATAAAACCCCAACAGCCAGTCCGTAGTGTCATTGAACAGCTTGGAATTCTCATTTGAGACCAGGCGCAACTCCTGACTGATGGTGTCCCGATTTTTATCGTTGTTATAGGCATAAGTATTATCGCCATTGGGGTGATAACCGGGGTAGGCCCAGTCCCCGTCATAAGCAAAGCGCATTTTTGAATCAGCCACTGAGGTGGTGCTGACTACAGTGAAATTGGCATTACCATCCCAATGGACTTTAACCGCAGCCGCTGTGGATTGCTGGGTATCTTTACCGGGCTGGTCTGAAAGCGTTGTAAAACTGTTATCCAGCGACCAGGCATCATAGCCGTTATTAAGATTGGCATGTAGTAGCGTGATATCAATACGGGTGTTGTCATTCGGGGTGAAACGAAGTTTGCCGCGCAGGCTTAGTTCATCGCGGCCATTGGTGTCGTTTTTACCAAGATATGCATTTTTATAATAACCGTCGCTATCGTGTTTGAATAATGAAAACCGATAAAGCGGGCTGTCATCTTCACCTTCTTTAAAAGCGCCGCTGGTCATTAGCCCTACTTCAGTTAAACCATAGTCGCCGGCAGTGAGCTCCAACATACTTTCGCGCCAGGGGGTTGCATCAGCGGTTACAATATTGATTAACCCGGCAAGCGCATTGGCCCCATAACGGGTTCCCTGCGGGCCACGCAGCACTTCAACTTGTTTAACATCAAATAAGTTTCCCGCCATGCCGATACCGCTGAAATCAATATCATCAATGGCAAAACCTACACTTGAATTGGGTCGGCCGGTATATTCATCCCGCTCACCAATGCCGCGAATTTGAATATGTCGTGGGCGTGAGCTCTGCCCGGAAAAAGTAACATTGGGTAGCTCCTGGATAACATCTTCAAAATGAGTTGCGCCACGATTCTGAAGGTCTTCGGTGCTTAATACAGAGACACTCGCGGGGATCTCATATTGGCTGATCTCACGCAGGTCGGCGCTAACGATTATCGGATCAAGCTCCAGTTTATCCTCGCTTTCGGTTTCGGCATCAGCACTACTAACTGCAAAGAGCAGCAGGCCTATAACAGGGGTAATACGGTACATAGAAAATCCTTTTTTATTCAAAAAAGGACAGGGAAAACCCTATAAAATGTTTATTTGAGACCAACAACGGTCTACACATTATATAGCTGTGTTTGTTCGCCTGTCCCTACGCCAGCATTAACTGGATCAGGTTCATAGGGTTTCTCACTGGTACTGAGATCTCAGGCGAATAGGCCACCCCCGGGCTGTTTTTGAAACACTATATTAGTCTACAAAAACCGTAGAAGAATATACCGCAATTACCCAGCTTTTACCATGTTTCTGGCAGTGCGTGTGCCCTCAGGGTCGGAAAGATTTACTCACAAGACGACTCCTGCTCTAATATGCTAAAAGCACTCAGTTTTCCAGTTTAAACTCTAGGGTTTGAATTGCCGAGCTTTGAATGGCCTTTCCATTAACCACTTTGGGGTTGAACCAAAAAACCAATCCAAAACCAAGTAAATGACTCAAGCATGGATAGAATTGGTTAAACTGTGGTCATACCAGTGGATCTGAACCCATACATATCTATTTAAGGAATATTCGCATGACTAAATCAAACCCATTACTCCGAACTTCTTTCTTCGCCAAACTGGCTTTGCTGACTATTCTCGCATTCGCGGCAGGCTCGAGCGTGTATGCAAAAGAAACCACTGCCGCGGCGCAAGAAGCACTTGAAATTACAGTATATAGCTCCCCCACTTGTAGTTGCTGCCACCGCTGGATTGAGGTACTTGAGAAAGACGGCTTCAAAGTTAGCTCGCATAGTTCCGACGATATGAACAGCGTCAAGCAATCCTTCGGGCTCAAGCCCCACTTAGCCTCCTGCCATACTGCCACTATTGGTGGTTATGTTATTGAAGGCCATGTACCAGCCGCAGACATTCGGCGACTATTGAAAGAAAAGCCACAAACAGTCGGCTTGACTGCCCCCGGTATGCCACGCCATTCTCCTGGCATGCAAGCTCCGGGCGAGCAACCAAAAGGCTATGATGTATTATCGTTTGACCGCGATGGCAATACCACGGTGTTTACCAAGTACTAAGGGAAGTTTTTATGCGACCAAAAGGCTCTAACTCACTGATATTACCCACCGGGCTGACCCCTGATAAATCACGCCGGCATTTTGTTCAGGGGCTGGCGGCTGGCGGAGTGCTAGTAGGTTTATCGCCGCCAAGTTGGGCCCAGCAAACATCTGCGACAACTGCAACCGGTACCGCGCCTGTACTTAGCGGCACCGAGTTTAACCTGGTAGTCGCTGAAACCGCCATTAATGTTACCGGCAAGCCCCGCATGGCAACTACCGTAAACGGCACTATTCCATCGCCCACTTTGCGTTGGCGCGAGGGAGATACAGTCACCATTCGGGTTACCAATCAAATGAGCGTATCGACCTCCATCCACTGGCATGGCATCCTTTTGCCTTATCAGATGGATGGGGTTCCTGGCATTAGTTTTCCCGGCATCCCGCCCGGCTCGACCTTCACCTATCGCTTTAAGGTAGAGCAGGCTGGCACCTATTGGTACCACTCCCACAGTGCTTTTCAGGAACAAACCGGGATGTATGGCGCCATCATTATCGAACCGCGAGGTGGCGAGCATATTCGTGTCGATCGCGACTACATAGTGCAGCTTTCTGACTGGACCGATGAAGCACCCATGACGGTGTTCAAAAAGCTAAAAAAACAAAGTGACTATTTCAACTTTAACGCGCCTACGGCCCTGGACTTTTTCCAAGACGCTGCTGAACTTGGAGTAGGCACTGCGCTAAGTAAGCGAAAAATGTGGAATCAGATGCGTATGAGCCCGGCTGATTTGGCAGATGTTTCCGCTTACACTTATACCTATCTTATGAATGGCAGCACTCCTGCCGCCAACTGGACTGGGCTATTTAACCCCGGTGAGAGAGTGCGTTTACGCTTCCTTAGCAGCGGCACCCAGACCTTTTTCGATGTCCGAATTCCAGGCCTGGAAATGACCGTTGTGCATGTTGATGGCCAAGATATAGAGCCGGTAACCGTGGATGAATTCCGCTGTGGCCCGGGCGAGACTTACGATGTTATCGTTAGCCCTAAAGATGAAACCTATACTATTTTTGCCCAATCTCTTGGACGCACCGGCTACGCCCGTGGCACTCTGGCAACCCGGCGTGGATTAAGTGCGCCAGTGCCAGCGGTGGATGAACCCGAGTGGCTAACCATGGCGGATATGATGGGCAGCATGGCAGCAGGTGGCGCGATGGCTGGCATGGATCACAGCAGCATGAATATGGGCAGCAACAAAGTCCATGTGCGCCATGCCAGTACCGAATATGGCCCAAGTGTGGATATGCGCGTGGATACCCCGCGCACCAACTTGGATGACCCCGGCATAGGCCTGCGAAATAATGGTCGGCGGGTACTCACTTATGCCGACATCCATACCCCCGGACAAAACCCCGATCCACGAGAGCCGGCACGCGACATAGAATTGCACTTAACCGGCAATATGGAACGCTATACCTGGTCACTTGATGGCCTAGAGTTTGGCAAGTCTACCCCTGTGCATTTCCCCTATGGTGAACGCTTAAGGGTAATTTTGCACAACGACACCATGATGACCCACCCTATGCACCTGCATGGTATGTGGAGTGATGTGGAGTCTGCCGATGGCGAGTTTTTAGCACGGCGCCACACGGTATCGGTTCAACCTGCCCAACGGGTTAGTTTTCTGGTCACCGCTGATGCACTTGGGCGCTGGGCCTGGCACTGTCATCTGCTTTACCACATGGATGCGGGCATGTTCCGCGAGGTGGTAGTGGCATGAGCTGGCAAAAGCTATCAATCAAATTTCACCTGCTCACTCTAATTTGGGTGGTATTGCTGGGCATAAATACCATCACCTGGGCCGCTGAAGATAAGCCTATGTCCGAGATGGATCACAGCAAGATGCAGATGGGGGATGAAAACCCGGATGCAGAGGAAGTGGATCATAGCCAGATGCCAATGGGGGATGAAAGCTCGGGTGACGAGGAAATGGATCATAGCCAAATGCAGATGGGAGATGAAAACCCAGAGATGCAGGAAATGAGCCAGGGTTCTATGCAAGGCGGCCCAGCCCCCGACAATGCCCGCGATCCACACGCCTATTCTGGTGGCTATACCATTGGCACCAAAGATCAGCGGCTGGTACTGGCGGATGAATATAATTTCAACTTGTTTTTGGTCGACCGGCTTGAGGTGGCGAATGGTTCCGGCAACACCTCGGTAAACTATGGCCTGCAAGCCTGGTTTGGCCGTGACTACAACCGTCTGGTATTGAAGGCCGAGGGCAGTGTTGCGTCTGGCTCACTGGAAGAGGCCAGTACCGAGTTGCTCTGGGGCCGCGCCCTGTCAACATTCTGGGACACCCAGCTCGGCATTCGTTACGACAACGGCGAAGGCCCAGACCGTAGCTGGTTGGCCTTTGGAATTCAGGGGCTAGCACCCTACTGGTTTGAAGTAGATATTACCGGGTATATAGGCCAGCAAGGAAGAACCGCGCTTAGCATGGAAGCTGAATATGAAATTCTACTCACCCAAAAACTGATCTTGCAGCCCCGCATTGAAGTTGGGTTGTACGGTAAAGACGACCTCCGCCTGGGGATCGGCTCTGGACTCTCCGAAGCTTCAGCCGGACTGCGCCTGCGCTACGAGTTCCGGCGTGAATTCGCCCCTTATATTGGGCTTGAGTGGACAGGGAAATTCGGCAAAACTGCTGACCTGGCACGCGCCGCAGGCCAGGATACCAAAGATACACGGGTTGTTGCCGGATTGCGTTTCTGGTTCTAAACTGTAGAAAGGCGGCATTATACATACCGAGATATTGAAATTCTGGTTTGAAGAACTAGAGCCATCCCAGTGGTGGCTGCTCGATGAAGCTCTGGATAAAACCATCATTAAACGCTAGCGGATTTGTGAAAGAAGGCACAGCTGTGCGGGAACCTATTGCGAACTACAGTAGTCATTTCATCAGGGTTATTATGCATTACCAAAATCTTGCGATTGCCCCAGGTAACCCATGCTTAAGTTTACTAGTTCATCAATAAATTCCGGTTGTGTAAAAAATAGCGGCTCATCTATTAATGTTGTTTGAATCAACGAATCTACAGAGTTAGCAATAATATAGGCACGAGTATAATTATCATGCAGATCAGAACCATCTACTTCATCCAGCAATGGATGCAAAAATTCGGTAAGAAATGAAGCGGTGTTTTGCGATAGTTCCGGGTAGGCTAAACTGTTTGCCTGTATGCGGAGTATGCGCGCAAGCTCTAGGTTTTCAGAATGCACACTAATAAATTCTTCCATAACCAAGCGAATATTATTTTCTCGGTCTGATTTGCTATTCTTGCAGGTACGGCTTTTACGTATTTTAGTCATTAGTGAAGAAATCCGTCGAAATTCTTCCGCTTGATGCAAGCCTACCAGTTTGGCTACTATTGATTCCTTATTGGGGAAGTACTGATAAAGAGAACCAATGCTCACACCTGCTAAAGTAGCTATATGATTTGTTGTAAAAACCTGCTCTTTACTCTCCAGCAAAATGTGAGCAGTAACTTCTAGAATCGCATCTACCACTGCTATGGAGCGCGATTGTTTGGGAACTCTTCTTTGTATATCAATCATATAGTTTAACTTATCGTAATAACGCAATGTATGCGAGTAGCCCCTCTTGTTGGCTAACTGGTATTATGTATCAAGCGCTTATTGAAGAAGGAGCATATAGATTCCATTCTCCATGACCACTGGAAGGTAGTATAAGGCAAATAGGAGATAAAGGATTATCTGCTTAGATTAGAGGTATCAATAAATCACTATTGGTATCAGTTTCCAATATAGCAGCCAGGTCTACGCCAACTTAGCGCGTGCTGATTTACCGACTTAATTCTCTTGCAGGCAACACATTTGTCTAGCTTTAATCCACATACAATTATTAGTACATATAAGTATGAGTTATTTAATTAAAAAAGCCCTCTTGATTAATAAATGCTGTAAGGGCCAAGCAAACTGTTCCTGTTTTAAGCATGTGCTGTTTAGCATAATTATAGCTTTGTTTTTTTCCCAAATGGCTGTGGCAGGTCCGCATCCGAATATGTACCTCAACCAAGCTGAAATTGATGGCATAAAAGCTAAGGTTGCGGCAGAAACTGAGCCCTGGTTTAGTTCATACACTCAGGTTATGACAGCGGCTAATACACTGTTAAACGCGCCAGTTGACCCGAACAAGCCCTATTTAAGTGTTACCTACCAGGGTAGAACTACCAATATATATCATACCCCTAGCCCGTATTGTGGTTGGACCGCAGTGGATGGTCTTCCACCTGACTGTCGTTCTGGTCAGATTAACCCCGCTCAGAACCGGGGAGATTACATAGCCGCGATTGCCCTAGGCGATGCGGTGCGGGATCTAGGGCTGGCTTATGCGTTTACCGGCGATGCCGCCTATGCGGAAAAGGCAATCAACTATGTTCGGGTCTGGTCAATAAACTCGGCAACCAGGATGGCTCCTCAATACAATGTGAGTATTGAGTTGTATATCACCATGCCGGGGTATTTTTACGGGGCGGATTTGATTTGGGATTATGCTGGCTGGGATCCGGCCGAGAAGACTTCTTTTCGGAGTTGGGTCAAGACCATAGCAGAAACGGTGAAAACCCAGCAAGTTAGCGTGATTGCGAGTGCTGTAGATAGCAATGGCAATCCAACTTCAACAAACTTGAACAATTTTGCCAATTGGAGGAATGTACTGATTGGCGCGGCAGGAGCAGTGCTGGATGATCAGGGGCTGCTGGATTATATGGAAGGGGCATGGAAGCATCTGATTTGGGTACAAATGAATGGTC
>JAKITM010000139.1 GCA_021648045.1 Lysobacterales bacterium | reverse complement strand
GTTATACGCTTAAGTGGCGGCCCTGACTCAATATCACCAAAATATTTGACCGCTTTTTCACGCGCGGTAGCCAGATTAATATCACCAGCCAAAACCAGCACAGTATTGGCAGCGCCATAATAATCATTGAACCAGGACTTCACATCTTCCAGTGAG
Organism: Lysobacterales bacterium; assembly: GCA_021648045.1. Taxonomy (GTDB): domain Bacteria; phylum Pseudomonadota; class Gammaproteobacteria; order Xanthomonadales; family SZUA-36; genus SZUA-51. The sequence goes on along the minus strand of JAKITM010000139.1, from coordinate 4,707 downwards.
GCGGCATCCAGGTCTGCCATGGAGCCAATGGTGCTGTGCTTATATGGGTGTCCGGCCGGAAACAAATTATCCAGCACTCGGTATTCGGTTTTGCCGTAAGGGGCGTTATCACCCTGGCGCTTTTCGTTTTGAACTACGCCGCGTTGCTCATCCAGTTTAGCTTGGTCGATAACTCCAAGAATATGCCCCATGCGATCGGATTCCATCCACAGCGCCATATCCAGTGCTGGGGTAGGTACATTTTGGAAGTAGTTGGTGCGATCAAACCAGGTTGTGCCGTTCATTGCAGTCGCGCCTACCTGATGAAAGGGTTCAAAATATTCGCCCGGGAAATTCTCAGAGCCATTAAACATTAAGTGCTCAAACAAGTGGGCAAAGCCGGTTTTCCCAGCCGGTTCATCCTTTGAGCCAACTTTGTACCAGACACTAACCGCTACAATTGGAGCTTTTCGGTCTTCATGTACAATTACTGTCAAGCCATTGTCTAGAGTGAATTTGTCGTATGGAATGTCTAGTGTATTAGCATTTGCTAGCTGGCCAAATCCCAGAAACATGATGCAGAAAATTGCACTTACGAGTTTATTGCTTGACATAAATTTTCCTTGGTTAAATTTAGAACACTGCGAACACTGCATTATTGATGATACAGGAAGTACGGGCTACTGCCATAAGTCACTGGTCGGCTAGAGTAGCAAACGACAACTATGCTGACACATGGGGTCATGGGCAGGCTCTCTGCCCGCGAGATATGTAACAACCCTCTGATTAAATAAGTCCTGCCAATCAAATTTCATTGATGACATATGTCACTACATTTTAATGAGCTCAGTCAATTACTAGCCCGTTTGCAACCGCGTAAAGTACAACCTCCCAGAAAAGGTGAGTGTACAATCATGAATTCGTCCTGCTTGCAAAGCGCTAGCCCAAATACATCTGTAATATGTGCGCAGGGCCTATCGAAGAAATTTGATAAGAACTACGCTCTACAACATATAGATTTAAGTATTAAATCTGGCGGTGTTACGGCCATCTTGGGCGCAAATGGCGCTGGCAAAACAACCTTTATTCTTTGCTGCCTTGGTCTCAGGAAACAAAGCTCGGGCATATTGACCATATTTGGTGACGCACCAGGCAGTATTGTTTCAAAGCGGCGGATTGGTGTAATGCTTCAAGATGCTGACTTACCAGATTTACTTACTCCACGAGAGCATATTACGCTTTTTGCTAGTTACTACCCAAACCCAGCAAACATAGACGAAATCTTGAATACCTGTAAGCTCACAGAGTTTGCGGACAAGAAGTATAGAAAACTATCTGGCGGGCAAAAACGCCGTGTCCAATTTGCTTTGGCAATTATTGGAAACCCTGATCTTGTGTTCCTCGATGAGCCTACAACAGGTCTCGACACGGACACACGCCGTATGCTCTGGGATGTAGTGCGCAAACTCGCGAAAACGGGGCGCACCATCATTTTAACCACACACTATCTGGAAGAAGCAGATGTACTCGCTGATAGAGTTGTCGTCGTGAAGGCAGGCAGAATTATTGCCGATGGACTGACTGCTGAAATCCGAGAGCTTGCCGGTGGTGGACTAATAAAATGCATATCAAATATAAGTGAAGAAAGAATTGGCGATTATCCTGATGTCGTATCCGTTCGCCAGAATGGGCGGTTTACCGAAATAAACAGCCTAAACCCGACCTCTACTTTGCGAATTCTTTTAAGTGAAGACCAAACCGTATCAGAACTTATAGTTAGCAAACCAAGTCTTGAAGAGGCATTTGACACATTAAATAATACTGTCAGCGAGAGTACCGTATGAAGTCCTTAGCATTAAATGCATTCTTCTATGAATGCGGTGCAGAGATATTAAAAGCGGTGCGCGCGCCAGAGTATATTCTACCGACATTGCTAATGCCAATTGCCTTTTATCTGCTGTTTGCCTTCGCGCTTCCAGGTGCTGGGGATAACAATGCTCTATATTTTTTGGCAACTTACGGTATCTTTGCCGTTATGGGCCCATCAATTTTTGGGTTTGGCGTTGGCGTTGCCAATGAACGCGATAGAGGCTGGCTTAGTATCAAACGCGCATCACCAGCACCAGCAATTGCCTATCTGGGTGCAAAGATCACGGTCACACTTATTTTTGCCAGCCTTGCTCTCATACCTATTTACCTGGCGGCAGGCTTCGGCGCAGGCATAGCTTTGCCACACTCGGTATGGGCTTTGTTGTTAGGCCTGCATCTTATGTCTGTGATACCCTTTATTCTTATTGGTTTAATTGTAGGGTTCTCATTAGGCTCAAACGGAGCTGTCGCAATTTCAAATATAGTGTTTCTGGCCATGGCGGCCCTAGGTGGATTATGGTTGCCTATTTTTTTGTTTCCAGATGCTTTGCAAAAAATATCAATTACCCTGCCTTCCTATCAGCTAGCCGAAATTGCTTTGGCTATTGTTGATGCACCAACCCCAACAGATAGCTTGCGTGTGCCGAGCGAAAACATAACTGTTGTTGTAATTATGACCATCTTCTTAGCCAGCCTGGCGTATTTAGCTTGGGCCAGACAGCGCAATTAGCCAAGGACAAAAACCATCATGTTAAACAGAGTTTTTTTTATAACCATAAGCTCCCTGATAGCTCTATTAGGTCTGGTTATATTTTTTCTACCTACACCCACACAAGAAAACGAGGTGTTTTCGAACAATTCATTTGCGGTGGAAAACATTAGCATTTTTGATGGCTATAAAGTACTGAAAAATCACAGCCTGATTGTCGAAGATGGCATCATTACACAAGTGGGCAAACAGATTATAATTCCAAAAGGCATTTCTACCTTTCACGGCATCGGCAAAACTCTGTTACCGGGACTGATAGATTCCCACACCCATGTTTATGGCGAAGCTTTACGCGCTAGCTTGCGTTTTGGAGTTACCACAAGTTTGGATATGTTCACCAGCCCCGCAATGCTCAAGAACATGAAAGATAAACGCCAGAGCCTCACCAATACAAGTGCCAGTGATTTATGGAGCGCGGGCATATTGGCAACGGTACCAGGCGGTCACGGTACACAATTCCCTGTTTCTGTAGAAACAATCACCACAGCTGATGAAGCTCATACCTGGGTCGCAAACCGTATTGCGGAGGGCTCTGATTACATCAAGCTGGTTTATATGCCGAACAATAATTACATTAAAAGCCTTGATCTTATAACGGCAAGCGCAATAATAAAGGCCGGTCATGATCAAGGTGTCATGGTGGTAGCTCATATTTCCACACTAAAGGCCGCGCAGGAAATGCTCGATGCCGGTATTGATGGGCTAGTGCATATATTTACCGATAAGCCCGTCACAGAAAGATTTATTGCTCAAGCCGTTAAAGACGGAATTTTTGTCATCCCGACACTCACCGTTATAGCGGCAGTGGATGGTCAAAAAACTGGTGCTGCCCTGGCTGCAAACCCACAAGTCACAGCCTATTTAACAACACTACAAAAACAGGGGCTTGTAACAAATTTTGGCACATCTTGGCCTAGCTTTGATTTTGATATTGGTATGCAAAACACACTAAAACTGTATGCGGCGGGGGTTCCTATTCTGGCAGGGTCAGATGCTCCCAACCCAGGGACGACTCACGGCGCAAGCTTGCATCAAGAAATGGAGCTGCTTGTGCGTGCAGGTTTAACACCGTTGGCTGCCCTGAGCGCCGCTACGGCTGTTCCTGCCCAAGCTTTCGGCATAAAAGGTCGCGGCAGTATTAAAGTTGGTGCGCGTGCGGATTTCATCACTGTAGTAGGTAGGCCTGATGTCGATATTTCCCGCAGCCTCTTTATTGATAAAATCATTAAAAATGGGTATGAGGTAAAGCGAGAGAAACCAGAAGGATCAGATAATATGGTCCATCAGCCATTAGAATCGTCTTTGCTTGGGACATTTGATACAGATATTCTGCCGTCAACCGATTTGGCTGAACAGGGCTTCACCTGGGAGGGTACTGATGACCGCATGGCAAATGGAAACTCTGAAGCCAGGGTTTATCAGATAGAAAATGGTGCTGATGAAACAGGAGGTGCTCTGCGTGTTCATGCAAAGATTAAATCTGGATTTTTATTTCCTTGGGCAGGTGCTTATTTTGCCCGCACAGACCAGGCCGCACGCAATATTGATGCCTATAAAGCCATCAGTTTCCAGATACGCGGAACACCCGGCAAATATACAGCCTTGATGTTTACGACAGGCATGGCAAGAATACCGCCAGCACAAACTTTTAATGTGAGTCACGACTGGAAAACTATCACCCTTGATATGGAAGCCTTTTCTGGGCTCAAGTCAGAATCATTTGTAGGTTTTGCAATTACGGCCGGACCAGCGCTCGGATTGTTTGATTATGACATAGATAATGTTATCTTTAGAGAATGACACATGAAGCACATAAACTGGAACCAATAAAACGAAAGCGCACCCTTGCTTCAAACCCTGCGTTTTATCTTATTTATCTATTGTTTTATTTTGCACCATGGTTGTTTGAAGGCCCACAAACCAAGGATATTATTGCAGTTATTCTTGCAATTGCCGTGTTTTTACCTATCTATTATGTGGCATTTAATAAGACAACACCAAAATATATCAGCGCCATAATTGCTATGCAAGTAATCGGTTTCATTGTTGCTCCCTTTCACGGCATGCACGGGGTTTTTCATCTTTCTGCT
>JAKITM010000021.1 GCA_021648045.1 Lysobacterales bacterium | reverse complement strand
GACATTGGTTTCTGTGGATATATTCATGCTAAGATTGACTCCTACTTGCTATACGGGTTCTGAGATTAAATTAGCTGTTCGTTTATTATCTAATGAGTTATGCAACGCTCACACTTGTTATCGGTCTGGCCTTTAAAAAGGTGATTCCAACATTCAATCGAGCTGTTGCACAAAGGCCTTTAGTAGCTGCTAAAGGTGGGTCTCAGTTTATCCGTTTTTTGAAGAGGATTAATCATACAAACGTTTCATCTGACTTCGCAGGTTAACTCAGCGTTAGAAACAATTAGGAAAGCCAAATGTATTTAATCGCATTTTTTGGTACTCTACTGGTATTCCTCAGCACCGTAATGGTGGTAAATCCGGAATATTGGTCCAAGGGCATTGTAAAATTCAGTGAGGCGGCATATTTTCATCTATTCGAGATAGTGAGTCGCCTGCTATTTGGGGCAATTTTCATCACTTTCGCCGACCAGACACTTTACCCGACCATGATGTCCATTATCGGTTACATGCTTGTAGGGGTTGGCGTCGTACTTTCATTAACTCCACCGTCAAAACACAGGTTGTTTGCTGCTTGGTCCGCACAGAGGTTCAGTTCGATTTTTAGACCAGCTGGCGTCTTCTCGTTTATCTTTGGTATATTCATAATCTATGCGGCCCTTTGGGAAACGTTACAACAATGAACGCGGCTTCACCGAGCCACTTAATTAAATCGTTAGCCATTCATAATAGTATTGGAGTTTTATGGAAATCCAAATAAGAAAATCGTCACGGCTATTTATTGTTGATGAAAAAGGCAGGCTTTTATTATTTCGTTATCATGATGAACACCAAGAACCATTTTGGGCTACAGTTGGCGGTGAACTGATTAACAATGAAGATTATATCGACGCAGCTAGGCGCGAACTAAAAGAAGAGACAGGGTTAAATTTGGAAATAGGTGAAGTACTCCGAGAGCGTGATGAAATATATGCTGTAGCAAGATCAGCTCCTGCTCGGTGGTTGGAACGATACTATTTGATTAACTCACCTAATGATCCTGATTTATCAAAAAATGGCTGGTCTGAAGAAGAAAAAAGCACTATTAGAAATAGTAAATGGTGGAATATAGGTGAGTTGTTAACTGAAAATACAACTACATTTAAGCCTAATTGGATACCAGAGTTATTGACTACTGTTCTAAGCCGTAGGGGAGAATAGCATAAACATGGATGCTACACCTCTCCCCAGTTATGCAGGCCGTTGAGGCTGTAGAAAAACCCCAAAATCGCGCTATTAAGATGATAAAATAAACGGTATCAAAAGGAGTTAGATTGATGCCAAACTTCATCCCTTACGACCACAACCAAAGCGCTATGGTGGTGATTAATTACCATGATCAACTACAGCCTGGTAGCTTTGAAAGTGCAATCCATTATCTTATTGAGCGCAAGCTGGATATTTCAGTTTTTTATCCTTCATACAAGAATGAAGAGAATGGCCGGCGACCTTGACCAGACGTTGGCGACTATGGCGCCGAACCCGCATCTCCTCAACATGCCGACCATGGTGGGTGGTCAAGGTCCGCAAAGTGTCCGAAGGTTCTACTCCGAGCGCCTCATTGGCCAGTTTTTCCCACCCGACGTCAAGTTCGAAACGATTTCGCGAACCTATAGCGAGGAACGACTCGTCGATGAGCTCATCATCTCGTTCACTCACACCATCAAGATGGACCACATGCTCCCCGGAGTCGAGCCGACTGGGAAACGGGTCGAAACAGTGATCGTTGGCATCGAAGGTGACAAGGTCTTCTACGAGCACATCCTGTGGGACCAGGCGAGTGTTCTTGTCCAGCTTGGCCTCCTTGATCCAACAGGTCTTCCAGTCGTCGGCGCGAGCGCCGCCGCGAAGCTAAGAAATCCGGCATTGCCGGACCCGTTCTTCAATGAGGGCTAGATGTGGATCCCAGTGCTGCCTAACAAACGCATGCCGTCGGGCGCGGCAGAGCCGCGCCGCTGATGCGGCGTTATGTGTAAAATCAAATGGCATTAATTCCTTCTAGTGAGTTTTTAAAGTGAGCAACACTGAGTAATTTAAAATTATTATCTGAACTCTGAATCCTTATGATCCTATCACAACGAAAGGTTCGAACATCGTTGCGTAGTTGATCCCAAGCAAGTACATACCAGACAGGATAACTGAGTAAGAGAAAATGTGGTTCAATTATACGCTTAGTTTTATCGCCGTTTTCAGCGCAATATACAATTTCAATTTTTCGAAGCATTAAAAATGCTTGATGTATTTTCTCTACCGTTCGGCGGTTCGGTGAAATAAATTCTGACAGAACAAATTGAGATGCTGATTCTCCGATAAGTATACGTGCTTTTAGCCCATTAACTTTATTTTTCATTGAAGGTGAAAAAGAGGCCGTAAGCTTATGTCGCACACTTTTCAAATGAGCCATAAAAAGAGGAGAGTTCATTTGTTCAGCAACAGCAAGGCTAATAAGGAGGTCAACAGCTTCCGAATAATTTAGATTAATACGACCAATTCCCCAATGTCTATCTAGGCGAACTCCACCGCCCCGACCAATTTCTGTGTCAATAGGTAAACCTTGGTCTTTTAATAATTTAATATCACGATTAAGTGTTCGCACACTAACACCAATTTCTTTGGCTATTTCACCAATGGTTGATGGTTCATCTGATTTAAGTCGGGCTGTTATGATTTCCAGCCGTTCAATTCTTGAGATCGTTGTAGAGTGTGTCATTAATCAAATATGCCACAAAATGACATATTTAACAATATACTGTTCTTCTCTAATCAATATTACTTTAAAGGAGTAAAAATATGACAAGCCCTGTAACAATACTAGCCCCAATAAAATTAGTGAAAGGTAAAAATGAAACTGACCTTCTTTTAGCCTCGAATCGCTTTCAAAAAGATTTTGCAAGTGATCAGGCAGGTATTCTTCGACGAGAATTAGTTAAAACCGGAGAAGGAGAGTATATTGATATTGTTCAATTTCGTAGTATTGAAGATGCTAAGGATGTAATGAAAAAAGAGCTAGAATCTGAAGCTTGTCACGCATTTTTTTCGATCATGGAGATGGAGGGAGCGGATGACCCAGAGATTAAATTACTACCATCACTCGTAACCTATACTTAGAACGAGAAAAATGTATTAAGCTTACAGAAAAAGTAAATCCACATTGTAGGATTGTGTAAAAAATCTACAATGCAGGAAGTTTCGAGGGTATTACACATAACAATAACATCCAAGGGATTTGCGACAGCAAATATTGTAAATAGTGATTTTCAATCTCTAAAAAAGGATATATAAAACGAGAACTTATCAAAAAAAAATGACAATGAATATGTTGATGTAATTTTTTGGAAAATAAAAAAGGATGCTTTTATAGCTGGAAATAAAGTAAGCTCCTGTGTTAAATGTAGCAAACATTTCACTTTAATGGAGGCGGAGAAGAAAGCCGGAGAAGGTTTTTGACATTGTACTATAATAAAAAGTTGGAAACGTTAGAGACGTAGATATGAGACTCCGAGACTTAAAAGGATTTGGACCAAAAAGTGAAGAAATTCTAGCTAAAGTAGATATAAACTCTGTTGAGGAATTCATGGTTAGTGACCCATATATTTTATACGCAGAACTAAAGAAAAAAGTAAAAGGAACTGGCCTTAATTCAATTTATGCAATTATAGGTGCTCAAGAAGGATTGCATTGGCAAGAAGTATCTAGAACAAGAAAAACGGAAATATTGTTTAGACTCGATGATATGGGGCTGGCACCAAAATAAAATTCACCTAACAAATAGCTCCAACGTACAGTTTAAAGCGGCACTTGTCTTGCATTCGCAAAAACACGCCACTTTAAACTGCCGCTGAGCAAGACGTTATGCATAAAAGACTAAGTGAGGAGATCTATGTACAAAGTATATGGAGATATGCTTTCAGGAAATTGTTACAAAATAAAATTGATAATGAATTTTCTTGAAATTGAGCACGAGTGGATTCATATTGATATTTTGACTAGTGAAACTCATATGGATAGTTTTAGAATGATGAATCCTAATGCACGAATACCGGTGCTTAAAATAAATGAAGGAAAATATTTATGGGAGTCAAATGCGATTTTAAATTATCTGGCTCAAGATACTATATATCTGCCCACCGATAGGTATGAAAAATCGATAGCATTGCAATGGCAATTTTTTGAACAATATAGCCATGAACCCTATATAGCAACAGCTCGCTATATCAAAAAATACCTCGGACTGCCAAAGAATAGAGAAGGTGAGTATCTGTCAAAGCAGGAAGGAGGGCATAAGGCATTGTCTTTGATGGAGGAGCAATTGAAAAAATCTAAGTTTTTCTTGGGTGACAAACCGACGATTGCCGATATATGTCTGTATGCGTATACCCATGTTGCAGAGGAAGGTGGGTTCAGTTTAGCTGAATATAGAAATATACAACGCTGGTTTAGTGATTTCGTGTTAATACCAGGATACGTTAAAATGGATAGGGAAAATGTCTAATAATTTGACTGGCTTGAAAAATATTGGCCCTAAAATAGCGGGCCGTCTAAATGAGGTCGGTATTTTTTCTGAGGATGAGTTGAGATTTTATGGTGCCGGTAATGCAGGGTAATGCAGGACAGGCGCATCTTAGAACCAGGGTAATGCAGGACAGGCGCATCTTAGAACAATTCCCGTTTTTGCCACGAGAGAAAACCTCACATTGCCGACAATAGTGTGGGTAAAATTACTTGGTTTTTATGAAAAACACCTGTATTACCCGGCATAGGAGCCGGGGTCTGGAGGAGCTTCATGTGAAAGTATTCCGTAGACAGGCTTTCGGCAGAGGCATTCCCAAGGCGTAACCAAAATCACCGGGACAGATTTAGTTCAGTATCCGTAACCTTCGGAAAAAGCCGTTAAGCGGCAAGAATGGCAAACGCACAAACATTGCACTAAACTGAGAGCCAGCTCAATGCACAAAGAGGGATTCCGGTAGTAATAGACACCTCGTCACATAATACAACCGTTTCACATGGCGCGCTTAAGCCGGGGGCGCGATTTCGCGGAAAGTTCAATCATGCGCGCCAGTAAACTCAATCGTTATATTTCATAGGAAGAACTATGCGTAAGAATGCAGTTGTTGCTGGGACAGGATTTGAAGGCAGAACTAATGAGGTTAGATCCCATTGCAAAGTAGGGAAAAAAGTTATTCTTATTAGAGAGCCAAATAATAATTTTGACGAAAATGCGATAGCGGTTTATTTAGAAGTGCCAAAACTATTCGGCATATTAGGTAGTAGTGAGATTCAAATCGGCTATGTAAAAGCTAGTACAGCAAAAAGTCTGGCTAAGAAAATGGATAAAGGTGTTGAATTATCTGCATCAGTTATCAGCTACTTTGCGCCAAGTGGAAAAGAATTCCCAAGGGTGAGCATTGAAGTAACTGATGAAATATAATAACTCATTCAAACCGCATGGTAAAAAACCGCCATGCTTAGACGCGGCGCCATTTAATTCAAACATTATGTGTAAAACCCACTATTGACAATAGTATCAATAATGATACCATGTAAATATGACTGGCATATCTACAATATTAAAAGAAATGAAAGCAAACCCTAAGGGTATTCGTTTTAATGAACTCAAAAAAGTTTGTGAGCATTACTTTGGTAAACCACGCCAATCAGGAAGCAGTCACTGTGTTTATAAAACACCTTGGCCAGGTGATCCTCGTGTGAATATTCAAAACAAAAAGGGAAAGGCCAAACCATATCAGGTAAAACAAGTACTATTAGCTGTAGAAAAAATCGAGGTGCAACATGATTAATGAAATCGAAAAATATACCTATCGTGTAATGTGGTCTGAAGAAGACGAAGAGTTTATTGGCCTATGCGCTGAGTTTCCTAGACTTAGTTGGTTAGCATCTACTTCTACTAAAGCATTAAAAGGAATTCAAACAGTTGTAAAAGAGTGCACAGCTGATATGTCTAAAAATAAAGAGGAAATACCATCAGCTATTTCAGCGCGTAATTTTAGTGGTAAATTTATGGTGCGTGTTCCACCTGAAGTGCATAGACACCTTGCCGTTGAAGCTGCTGAATCTGGGGTAAGTTTAAACCGTATAGCAAGTGTCAAGCTTGCACACTAAGCACATAACAAGGCGCTACACCCGACCGCCAAAAGCGTCGCTCCTATCGTCGCTATGCTTTTGTCGTCAGGTGAGCTAAACATTAGCCCACACAATCGGTAAACCAGCCTTGCTGTCCGCACAAGCAAAGGGCATTTCTAGTCGCCCTGTGGCTCCAATTACGACCCGGGTGGGTTGGTGCTTTTTAATCCTTTTGACAGCCTCTTTAATGCCTTTTTCATTATTCTCTACGCTGAAGTAGTCACCAATCGGTCGGATATAAATATCCAACTGGTGTTTACCTGTATCGATCCCGACATTGGTTTCTGTGGATATATTCATGCTAAGATTGACTCCTACTTGCTATACGGGTTCTGAGATTAAATTAGCTGTTCGTTTATTATCTAATGAGTTATGCAACGCTCACACTTGTTATCGGTCTAGCCTTTAAAAAGGTGATTCCATCGTTCAATCGAGCTGTTGCACAAAGGCCTTTAGTTGCGGCTAAAGGTGGGTCTCAGTTTACCCGTTTTTGGAAGAGGGTTAATCATACAAATCGTTTCACTGGACGCGTTTAAACCTGGGGCACAATTTCGCGGAAAGTTCAATCATGCGCGCCAGTAAACTCAATCGTTGAGGCTATAGAAAAACCCCCAAATGCCCTATTTTATTGAAAATCGTGAGATATATCACATTGATTATTAAGGATATATTTTTGCTATAAATAGGATTTTTTAATGTTCGGAGGTTTTTCTACAGCCTCAACATAATAATTAACCGGCGTTATGTGTAAATAGAATATTGAGGCATGAAGAAAAGACTCTTTGTATTCTGAAATGCCTCTAGCGAGCGTCTGTCCTTGAATGTTGAGCCTTTCTATGACACCCATGCTGTTACCGCCTTATTAGTTGATTTTGCACGCGTGCTTGTAAAAACACACTGTCGCGATGGTATTCCAAATAGCTTTTCTGCCCCGCGTGAAAATTCCCCACATTGAGTGATTTTTCTGTTTCAATGCCCATTCGATTTAATGATTCCCTGTGCGCTGCTGGTGACAAAATTAGCTCACCATTGTTTTCGAAAGAGATGAAACCACGATCAAAAAGATGATCGATTGAAGGGGTTAGCAAGAAGCCATTCTCACCATCCAAGCGTTGTTCGTGATCCGCACAGTCTCGCCAGGGTCTGATATGACTTGCCCGTAGATGTTCAATTCTATCTACTTTAGTGATCCTGCAGCATTTCTCTATCTTCAATACAGCTTCTTTGAATTTGCCTTGTCCACGACGCGCCATAACTACGGTCTCTCTCTCCGTTACTGTTATGCTCGAGTCTCCTCTGACTTCTTGCAGCAGATGTTCTTCCCACTGGGCCAAACCAATCGCCGTATCTTGCAAAAAACCAGGGGCAACATCTGCAACCTTGCTCAAGTGTGAGAACAGAGTTTTCGCTTCATGGCCAATTATATTTTCTAAGGCCTTAGCTAGTTGTGGAGGAACAAAAGTGAGGTACACTCCTTGGTTACCCCGCCCATTCCTTTGTATTGGTGCATATTTTTTAGGTAGATTCGGACCCAATAAACTCATATGGTCTGCAGGTCGAATTTGATTGTTTAAGGAAATGTAATGAACATCAACACGCCAACCTATATCTGACCAATTCGGTCCTGCACTACCAAACTCTGCTGGCTTAGGACATCCATAAGCTGACGATCGTGCAATACCTAAAGCGCGAATATAGGTTCCCTGGAATGAGAAAATAATATCGCCGGGAGAGACTTCCCGCATAAACTCATAAAAAGCGTTAATACCGCCATTGGATTTTCGTTTCGGCGACCACAGGTAACCACCTTCAGTTTCTTGCTGAAAGGTTTGGTTTTGGTTTACCCACCAGAAACGCACTAATATTCCCCCAGATATGCTCAAAAAGCATTATTTAGTTCAAGCTTAATAATACAGGAATAAATATTTTTTTGAAATATTAACCCAAGCAAGTAAGATATGCGCTTAATCAATAGATACGGAGTTTTTATGACTCACTGGAAAAAAGCCCTTATCAGTTTTTTGTTTTTAGGACTTATGCTGGGCTTCGGTTATCAGCAAACCCTGGCACCTGAACCCATCAGCAATAGCGATGTTGATTATGCTGCCCTCTCCCAGCATGTTGAAGTTATTGCGGCCAAACCTCATCCGCTGGGCAGTGTGGCAAACCGTGAGGTCAGGGATTATATCGTTGCTTATTTTGAATCGCTGGGTCTTGAAACTGAAGTACAGAAGACTACGGTGGTGTATAAACTGCCGCACCAGTCGAATAAAACCACGATGATCGGCAATGTCGAAAATATTATCGCCCGGCTTCCAGGAAGCGGAATCGGATTGAAAGACGATGCCAGTGATCTGGTGCTGATGAGCCACTACGATTCCCGTTCTGATGGCCCGGGCGCGGGTGATGCTGCAGCAAGTGTCGCTGCAATAATGGAGGTTGCTAGGATTGTGACGAACGAGCAGGCGCCGGTACACGATGTGGTTTTCTTGATTACTGATGGTGAGGAAATGGGATTACTGGGAGCCCAAGGCTATTTCCGTCAGCACCCACTGGCCGCTAATTCTGGCCTGATTTTGAATTTCGAAGCCCGCGGTAGTTATGGGGTCTCCTCCATGTTTGAAACCAGTAGCAATAATGCCTGGATATGATCGCAAAACCAAGATTAAAGCTACACCCTTGCCTGCTTTTAAAGCTGCAAGTCTAGTAGTTACTGGTGAGCGAATGGTTGGAGGTATGCGGGAAATCAGCTTGCGGCTACACTCCCCAGCTTCTGCAGACTATATTAATTTGCTGTTCGCAAGTGATGCGGGCATTACTGCTGCCAGTGTAAACGGGTTTCCAGTAGCTACACCAAGTGAGCAGGTGGAAAGCACCCAACAGACCGAACAAGTTAGCGCGATGAAGGAAAAAGACAAAACCCGTGCTGATAACTGGTGGCGTTGGCGCTGGTATGGCCTTCCGGATGATGGTGCCGATATTGTGCTCACGCTTAAACCTGGAAAAACCTTGCAGATGAAGATTGTTGAGATTGATTATGGGCTGCCTGCAGATGCACCTCAACGGCCGTTGGATTCCATGCCTAAACCTTATACCTGGTCGGATAGCACGGTAATTTTTCAAACGATTGAGTTGTAGGAAGTAATTGTTTAGGGAGATTTAAACCCATTTGGTATCAAGCTGGATTAGGAATGGCTCACTGACAATCTTATAACTGTCAAATAATTGCTTTTTAAAAAAATCGGCGTATACTTACCTACAAGTAAGGAAGGAAATATTAATGCAAGTAGTAACAACAAGAGAGCAAATCATCAACCAGGCCTTTCAGCTAATGCTTCAGCGTGGGCTCAATGGTTTTAGTTACCGCGATATTTCCGAACCACTGAGAATCAAGAATGCTGCCATTCATTATCATTTTCCCAACAAAATGGATTTGCTCAGTGCGCTGATAGCCGAAAACCACCAGCTATTGAGGGAATCAACCTCAGAATTTATGGCCTATGGAGGCCCTGCCCGTCCCCAGCTTGAAGGTCTGTTCGACTACACCTTAAACCAGTGCGAATGCGGACGACCCATATGCATGGTAGGTGCATTAGCGGTGGACTATAAAGACCTGAGCGATAAGATCAAACAAGCTAATGATAGTTTCATTCATGATTCGCTTACCTGGTTAACAAAAGTGATGGAAACAGGCCGTGAACAAGATGAATTCCACTTTGAAGGGCCTACCAAGCGTAAAGCCATGGGAATTCTTGCAACCATACAGGGTGCGCGTCAAATGGCCCGGGTCCACAGCATGGATATTCTCAACAGTATATTTGCTCAGATCCGCACCGACTTGGGAATTACCAGCTAAAAAAAATTACCTGATTAACTTACTTATTAGTAAGTAATTCACAATGGAGAAGAAAATGACTACACATGTAATTAATTGGATTAATAACGATACTACTGAACGAAAACCCGTACTGCCGGCACTAAGGAAAGCAAAAAATAGCGCCTGCTATGCTACGAAAGTTTTCAGTATTTTAGTGGTTGCTATTGGCGTAAACGGGGCGGTGTTTATGGCACTGACAAATCCATCTATAGCACCAATACTGCACGCTACTTTGGCAATTTCGGGCTTCATTTTCTTGGCACTTGCTGTTGATGCCGAGAAACCGACGCTTGCCTGGTCGCTGGCAGCAACTGGTGTTGCTTTACCGGTTTTAGCCGGCCTCAGCTCAATGCATACTCCGGGATTGACAATCATCGCCGCCGCACTGCTAGTACTATGGGTTACCGCCTCGCTCCTGAGGCGGTAAAGGCTGCCTTAAACAGGCCTGTAAATATTGGGCAGTATATTCAGAACTGCTGGCGGCTGTATTTTCAGAAAAGCTTTTCCCTGTTAATTAACGCCAATACACCGGCGTGCAGTGCCTGCACACATTCAACTTCTGTTACTCCCAGCCTTCTGCGGTTGCTAATATCGTAAGTGCTGCCCTGGCTTTCTGAGTGCTCGCCGTGAATCCCCCGAATTTGCAGCTGATACTGTTTGGCTATTTTCTCAAATTCAGGCATGTTTTTCGACAGCCTAGGCAGTTTAATATGCACACTAGCGCGCATTGCCGTACCTAAATTACTGGGACAACTGGTAATGTAACCTAGGTGATCGGATTTAGAAAACATCAGGGCAGTCTCAAGTTCAGCCACTGCTATGGACAATCGGCTAAACACTGCTTTGATATCACCACCCATTTGCATTGAAATCATTCGCAGTTGATCTTCTTCGTTGATCCAGACCAGAAAGGTTTTTTCATCATTGTGAAAGAGTCCCCTGCCTTCTGGCCAGTCGCGATTTAAACCGGCGGCCTCGAGGAAACGGTCTCCCGCTTTGAATAAAAAATGATCTTCGACTAACTTTAAACGAACAGCTCCGATCATTCCCTGCAGTGGGTAATATGTTCCTGCTAATTTCCCTTGCAGCTTACTCAGTGCCACAATGACCAGTCGTTCAACAATCTTTCGCTGGCGTGCCGATATCGCCGGGCCGAGCGGTAAAGCCGATAGATTACGCGCCACACGAATTCGGGTTGAAATTATATAGTTATTGTCGGGGTCTGGATTTAGAGCGTCGAGATCATTCGGCTCAAAATTGCTTTGATGTTTGTCGGTTTTTATAAAACCATGATAGCTTTCAATAATCGGGTCAAACAAGGCGGCGAATGTGTTGTAGGAGGCTTTATCACCCGCATACACACCGATACTACTATCAGGGTTTTTAAGGCCTGAGTTGATTGCCTGCTGCAAATCGAAACCGTTTCTGGTTTGTTTACCACGCAGCTCAGCAAAAACAGCCTTAGTTAAGTGTTTACTTAATAGCGAATCACTGCCGTCCGTAAAGATCGGTAATTCATTCAATTTATTCATGTTTAAATTTTCTATGGGTTAAAGAAATCAATCTTCAATAGGAAGACGCGCACCAAATGCATGCGCAAGCGTGCCCTGGTCGATAAATTCGAGCTCACCTCCGAGAGGTACGCCGTGGGCAATCCGGCTGACTATTAGCCCCTGCTCTTTCGCCAGTGTCTGGATGTAGTATGAAGTTGCTTCACCTTCAACCGTGGGATTGGTGGCGATAATCAGTTCTTTTAAGCTGCCTCTTTGAATGATTTTGGCTAATTTTTCAAGCCCTAAATCATCTGGGCCAATACCATCAAGCGGTGAAAGGTGTCCGTGAAGAACAAAATATAAGCCCTGATAACCGGTAGCCTGCTCTAAAGCAACTACATTTGCAGGAGACTCAACCACACATATCAAACTTTTATCGCGTTTAGGATTGCTGCAAAGGTTGCAAATATCACTTTCCGACAAATTTCGACACTGCGAACATTCACCGATGTTCTCGACAGATTCCAATAACTTTTCCGCCAGTAATTTGGCCCCGTCACGATTGTGCTGGAGGATATAAAACGCCATCCGTTGCGCGCTTTTATTGCCCACACCGGGCAGACAACGCAGGGCATCAATTAACTGCTGTAATAAGGGGCGATTATCAGACATTGCAGGCTCTAGTGATTAGATTCAAGTAAGACTCAGAACGGTAATTTCATACCCGGTGGTAAATTCAAACCGGCGGTCATTCCAGCCATTTGTTCCTCAGAGTTCTTCGCCACTTTATTAACTGCATCATTAAATGCTGCGGTAACCAGGTCTTCCAGCATTTCTACATCATCCATCATTGCAGGATCCAAACTGACTTTATTGACTTCATGCCGGCCGTTCATTTCAATTTTCACCATGCCACCACCCGACTCGCCTTGCACGCGCATATTTCCCAGTTCTGACTGGGCTTTAGCCATTTGTTCCTGCATTTGTTGTGCCTGTTTCATCAGGCCGCCGATTCCGCGCTTCATTGATTTTCTCCTAAATAATAAATAATCTTACTGCAGTGGTTTTATAGAGCCTTCTATTAGGCTAGCACCCATATCAGCTTGCAACGACAATACTGTTGGGTCATCTTTGATAGCTTTTTCCGCCTGCGACAAAACTTCTGTTGCCTGTCGGGCGATAACTTCGGCCGGGGTTTGCAGGCCTTCAATTTTTTGCGCACCTGCCCCGGTGTCGTGCTGGGTTTCACTTTTTAGCGTAATCCGTACTGAGGTCTTAGTGCCAAGCAAGCGGCTGATTGCGGCCGCGAGTACATCCACCGATTGTTTGTTGGTTATATATTCAAGTTCATCAGCAATCATAAATTGCCAGATACCCTCAGCACGCGAAACGCTTTGAATATTTCTCGCAAACTCCAGATTAACCCCACGAAGTTCAAGCAATTCAATCAGTTCATTCCACGGTTTGTCGAACACCTCAGCAATACTAACAGCCGCCAACACTGGTGCATTGACCGACTCTGCGATAGGTTTGCTGACTTGTGGCTGTGTAGGCATTGGAGCAGTTTCAGCAACTGCAGATTTAACTGCGGCTTCAGCGCCCTTATAAGGTTTGGCTTCAGCAGGTTTTAATGGTTTTTCGCGCTGTGCCGATTTGCTTGGCTTATTAGTTGCTGGATTCACGCTACCATCAGTAGCGCTCGGCCGAAACGCCAGCAGGCGTAAGAAAGTCATTTCCGCACCACTTTGCGGGTCAGGAGCCAAACTCAAATCACGGCGCCCGTGAATTGCAATCTGGTAATACAGCTGCACTGCATCCGCCTCTACTTGGCCACTTAATTGCTGCAAGGCATCCCAGCCCGGGCGATTTTCATCGCGATAGTCGGGTAGTTGCTGGATTAGAGCAATCCGGTGCAAGGATTCGCTGAGTTGCTGTAATAAGCGATCAAAATCGACGGAATACCCTACCTGCTCATCCAGCGCTGCCATTAACCCCGCAGCATCACCGGCAAATAACAATGCCAGCATGTTGACCACAGTATCGTGCGCCAAGGACCCCAACATATCATTAACATCGGTGCTAATTAGCTTGCCACCACCAAAGCCGATTGCCTGATCTAATAACGAGAGACCATCGCGCATGCTACCGTCGGCAGCTCGAGCAATTTCTAGCACGGCTTGTTCGTCTGCCTCGATTGACTCTGTTTGCAACAACTTGAGCAAATATTCTTGTATTTCGGTGGCGCTTAGGCGAGTCAGATTAAAGCGCAAACAACGCGAGAGCACTGTAACCGGAATTTTTTGCGGATCGGTGGTGGCAAGTATAAACTTTACATGCGGGGGCGGTTCTTCCAGAGTTTTTAATAAGGCATTAAAACTAGCCGTGGAAAGCATGTGAACTTCATCAATAATGTAAACCTTATAACGACCTCGGGTGGGTGCATATTGTACATTTTCGAGCATTTCGCGGGTATCATCGACCTTGGTTCGCGAAGCCGCATCGATTTCCAGCATATCTACAAAGCAGCCAGCATCGATATCTACACAGGCGCCGCATTCACCACAAGGGGTTGAACTAACGCCCGCTTCGCAATTTAAGCACTTGGCAAATATTCTTGCCAAGGTTGTTTTGCCAACACCGCGGGTGCCCGTTAATAAAAAGGCATGGTGTAGCCGATCCTGATCAAGGCCATTAACCAAGGCCTGTACAACATGGCTTTGGCCAACCATTTCGGAAAAGTTTTTGGGTCGCCATTTCCTGGCAAGAACCTGATAAGTCATCTTTAAGCGCTGGATTCCATCAACATTATTCTGAAGAGTAACTATACCCCAATCCCGAGGTAGGAGTTAAGCAGAAAAGAGTGGCAACCCCCGCCAGCCACACCCCGGCACATGAGTTTGCTGTTGCCGCTGCTCCCTTCCGGGTCTGACGGGGTTCACAACATATCATTGCGAGGGGACCGACGAGGATCACCATATGCCCGCAATGGTAATGTGCAAATAACACAACACTGCGGGGAGAGCATTGTGCCCCACTAGCGCACCGCTTTCAAGGACTAAAACCGATAGTGTAAGACGCGCAGCTATAGCAATTTTATTTGTTAATGCTGTTTCATCTTGCTGGCTGTTAGCGCATTACTATTACGCTATGGAAATCCCTACTATAATGAGTCGATCTACAAGGAGAATACAATGAAATATCTTGCCCGTTACAGCTTAATTTTTTGCCTTTTATTCAGCACCGCTGGCTTAGCAGCAGAATCGGTGGTCTCGATCAGCAGCCAGGATACATTCTTCAACAGTATTAAAATGTTATGTGGAAAGGCCTTTTCCGGCAAAGTAAGCATTGATAATGTCGCTGAAAGCAGTTTTGCAGGGAAAAAACTCATCCTGCATGTGCGCAAATGCACTGATACCCAGTTGCAGATACCCTTCCATGTGGGAGATGATCACTCCAGAACTTTTTTAATTACAAAAACCGGCTCAGGACTGTCGCTAAAACATGATCATCGACATGCCGATGGCAGCAGTGATGCACTAACGATGTATGGCGGGCATACCCTGGATGCGGGTTGGCCGCAGGTACAGTCATTCCCGGCGGATCAGTATTCAAAAGAATTATTTGTAAAAAATGGGATCCCGCAATCTAATGGAAATACCTGGCAACTATATGTTTACCCAGAACAATTTACCTATCGCATGGTGCGGGAAGGGCGCGAGTTCAGGGTGGATTTTGATCTTAAAAACACCATCAAAACACCTGATGCGCCTTGGGGTTACTAAACACCAACACCGGGGACGGCACCTTCAGGTACCGCCCTCTCTATTTTTGTGACTTCGACCGGCACACCGTTGAGAGCAGCATTGCCGCTTAAGGCATCCACCAGCTTCTCATCGGTTAGCTGATTCACGCTTACACCCGCATGCGAGTTGGCGATATCCAGACGGGTGTCGGTTTTGCCATGGCCCCAGCCATGCGGAATGGAGATTACTCCGGGCATTATTTCATTACTGATGGCCACCGCTAATTCAAGTTCGCCCACCCGTGATGTTACTTTAACCGCTTGCCCTTGCACTACCCCCAATGAATCTGCATCCTCAGGGTGGATCAGTGCGGTACAGCGGTTTTTTCCTTTGACCATGCGATGGCTATTGTGCAGCCAAGAGTTGCAGGTGCGCGGATCTCGTCGACCAATTAACAAGAATGAATGTTTTGGACGGGCAGTAGAATCTTCAACCTTGGTTGGGAATTTAAGCTGCAAACGCGCAAGATCAGCAACAAATTCTTTCGGGGCCAACTGTATTTTTCCATTTTCGGTTAATATGCCTTCGGGGAAGCGCGGCTGCAATGGTCCTAAATCCATTCCATGCTCTAGTTTTTCTAACTGCTTAAAGCTCAGGCTTCGATTATTCTGACTCTTAGGCTGTGCATAGGGGCCTTTTTTAATGCCTTTGGCCAGAAAGCCTTCTGCTTTGAATGTTTTCATAAATTTCAATTTTGCCCAAGCTTTAGCTTTTTCTCTGATACCATCAGCTGTCATCAAATAAGTCAGCTCCATATAGATTTCTGCCTCCGACAAACTGCCTTCAGCCTTTTCAAACAAAGCGTGGGAATAACGGGCATAGTTGCGCACGGCCAGGTGGTTAAACACCAAATCATAATGCGCGCGTTCCAGCGGTGACGGTGGCGGCAGGATAATATCTGCATGGCGGCTGGTTTCGTTGATATAAAAATCGATGCTCAGAACAAAATCAAGACCTCTGAATGCCTTTTCCAATTGATCGTTATTCGGTGTGGATAAAAGCGGGTTACCAGCAGCAACAACCATGGCTTTTATCTGGCCGTCACCCGGGGTGAGAATTTCCTCTGCCAATGCCGCTACTGGAAACTCGCTGATGGTTTCCGGATATTGGCTCACCCGAGTGTAGTAGCGGGCATGCTTGATGCTTGAAGGTTTTTTGCGACCGATCAAGTCAATGGCCGGGGTAGTAAACATTGCCCCGCCCTTGGTATCCAGGTTGCCCGTAAGGATATTAAACAGATTGACCAACCAGTTCACCAGCGAACCGAATTCATGGGTTGAGACCCCGATTCGGGCATATAGCACGGCTTTTTCAGCCGCACAAAACTCTTTTACCAACAGCTCAATATTCGCCGCAGAGACTCCCGTTTCTTCAACTACAGATTCTGGCGAGTAGTCTTTAACCAGCACGGAAATTTCATCCAATTGTTCAACATATTCATCCAGGTGGCCGCAGCTCACCAGGTCGTTGGTAAACAAAGTGTTAACCATTGCCAGCAGCAAGAGTGCATCTGTACCCGGCCGAATAAACAAGTGGCGATCTGCAAGCTTTGAGGTTTCAGTAAAACGGGGGTCGATGGTAATAAACTGCCCACCGCGGGATTGGATAGCCTTTAGACGATTTTTAACATTGGGTGCGGTCATAATGCTGCCATTGGAGACCACTGGGTTGGCACCCATAATTAGCATATAGTCGGTGTGGTCTATGTCCGGAATTGGCAAGCGCAGTGCATGTCCGAACATCAAAATGGCCGCTAGATGATGCGGAAGCTGATCGACTGAAGTTGCTGAATAGCGGCTTTTAGTTTTCAGTTGGCGGAAAAAGCTCACCCCAAAAATCATCGCATCAAGGTTATGGACTGTAGGATTGCCTTGGTAAACTCCCACCGAATCTCGACCAAATTCAGCTTGAATACCGCGCAACTTTTTTGCAGTTTCACGGAATGCCTCAGACCAGCTGATTTCCTGCCAGCCTTGCGGGGTTTTTTTAACCGGCTTGCGCAGGCGGTCCGGGTCATTTTGCAAATCCTGCAGCGCTACTGCCTTTGGGCAAATATGCCCCTGGCTGAAAGGGTCTTTTTTATCTCCTCTGATAGAAATAATTTCATCACCACGGAGCCGGATCTCTATCCCGCAAATCGCCTCGCAAAGATTACAGCTGCGATAGTGTGTTCTGATTTTACTTGTCGCCATTGTAAATTGACCTGTTAATAAACCCTGGTGCAATTTGCCCGCAAATAAACAGATTCAGCCGGTGTATACACCATAGAGATAGCATAAACTATGCTGCTAACGATGCATTAATTAGACCACAAATGGAGACCCCACGGGGAAAACCCGTCAGCTTCAATACAAGCTGGTTGCCGGTGAGGCCGGTTGGGTGTTGAAATTTGATCTAGCCGATTGAGTATTAGCCAGAATATCCACTTCGGGGCTAGTCATGCCCCCGAAGTGGATGTTAGATAAACGCCGGAAAACCTATTGTTTTTTCTGCCAGCTCCCGCTGGGGCTACGGATATAATTACCGCGCAAGGTTTTCTCCATTGCAGTCTGCCCTCCCACCTTCTCTACATCATTCAGGCGGGTGCCTTGTCTATCAGCAATTCTTTGATAACCGGCCTTGCGCTTTGCATTAACATCGGCAATTAGTGCTTTCACATGCTCGGGGGCATTTTGTTGTACCAGCCCGAGATAACCATTTGGCTGTTCACCAATTAATCCGCTGGCTTTGGCCTCAGACAAGGCGCTAGCGTATGCTACCGAAATCGATAACAAGCCAATCAATAGGGCTAGAAATATTTTAGTGGTCAATTTATTTGATTTCATTTTTTTGTTCCGTTCATTGTATTGAATAGACAATTGTTGCTGTTTTCTGAAAACTAAAATTAAAACAGGTCTTCATCTTCCAGCAGTAGCTTCTCAACATCTCTTTCAACCTTCACCAAAATTTCGTGTTTAATGTTGATATTCATATTAATTTCAATGGGTTTGTCCGGCGCCTGCACCTTCACTGTCGGTGTACAACCGATAGCAGTCACTAAAATTACCCATACCAGTATTATTAAACGCGTCATTTGATCACCATTGCTTGTTGTTATAACCATATTAAAGCTTGCAGTATGAATAGTACCTGAATTTGCAGGCTTATTGACTGCGAATTTGTTTAATTATTCCTTCTTCGAAGCTGCCGGTGATAAAAAGCGCTTCAAAAAGCTCCGGCAATACACCGTTTATCGTTAGGTTAAAACTAATGGGGTGACCGTCGTATAAATCCGGATTACTACCATTGAGTCTGATTAATACCTGATAATTGCCGTTGGACTGATAATCCAGAGTGCCGGAAAGTGACTGGTACTGAAAGTTTTCCAGTGCCTGCAAACCAATATTGCTGCCCGGCGTACCGCTTAGATAAGCCAGATAACCCGGGGCGCTGGAACTGAAAGTAGCATTTTTTACATATAAGCCACCGGAGTCACTGCCAATCGGCAGCTGGATATCCAAACTGCCGGAACCTGTAAGGCCATCGAAATCCGCAAAAACCAATAGTTGATGCAAATCAATATCAATAAATTCCAGCAGGCTATCAGCAAGCAAGCCAGCTGAATAATGTATACCTGCCGGCTTCAAACGGCCACCAAATAATTGCAGCTCTAGTAGACTTGCCTGTAACGAATCTGTATTGATGATCTGTAACTCTGTGCGGATATTATCAACTCCTAGCCCACCGGCAACTTCCAGACCTGCTAGCGACACCGAACCTTTAAGGGTCAGGTCCTCAGCTAGTATAATTTGCACATCGACACTGCCGCCCTGAAGGCTATTTTCCAGCACTGAAAACTCAAGATCACCCCCTCTGATTTTTGCGCTGCTGCGAATCGAGTCGGCAACACTTATTTCGGCTGAAACTTCAATGCTACCCGTACCTGCAACAAGACTGACGGGCCATTCAATTCTGGCAATTGCCAGTAGATCCGGAAGGCGTTTTGTGTCGATATGAGTGGCAGGAATGGTAATTTCCCACTTCCTGTTTTCCAAATTCCCCTGATATTCCAGCGGGAATGATGGGCCGTTCAAGAACAAGACTTCCCCAGAACCATTAAGCTCTCCTTGAGGCTTTAGCCGGTTTTTCAGGGAAAGCTCAAATCCCTGCCAACTTTCGCCGTCAATGATTAGCTCCAAACCCTTAGTATTGAGCTCCAGCTGGCCCGTTTGCTTGTTAATATCCAACTGATCCCAGCTCAAGTTCAGATTCTTTGCACTAATGATTTCGCCATCACCACCTACCAGAGTAATCTCAGCGCCAAGCAGTTTAGCCTGACCGTTACTGAGGAGTTGCTCGGACTTCGAGGATAATACAGTGCTAAGCGGGAATGTCTGTGCGTGGATACGGGTTTGTACTTCGCCCTTTTCTATCAACTTAATGATTGCCTGTTCTGAATTGCTGCTACCGTTGAATGTGAATTCAACTGGTACATCCGTTTGACTCAATGGAAAATTAAAACCCAGTTTGGCAAGCGTATGGTTGCTATCGGCATTGATTTGAGTCCGACTGTCTTCTGAGATCAAATCCAGCTGTAATTGATCCATTTTAATTTCAAGTTCAGACAATGATTCAAAATGAATGCGTTGCTGTTCTAAATCTAACTCACCAACCACCCCGAATTCCAGCTTGCTGGCCTGTAACTTAATTTCTGCGCTCTGATAAACAAAAGCATGCTTTTCCTGCCAGTCTATTTCCACCAGACCACTAGCGCTGGACTGATCTAGCCGGGTGATATCTGTGACTTCAAGCTGCAGATTATGCAAGCGGATATCAACCGCAGTATCCACATCTGTGGGGTACTGAAACTCTGGAAAGATGCGTTGTAATAAACCCTCGGAACTGGTGCTGGAATATTGAAGCTCCAAAGTGTCCCCCTGGGTAATGGTTAATTTATCAGGTTCAACCATGCCCAGTAATTCAACATCCAGCTGTAGTTTTTCACCTGAGGTTTTTAGTTCCAGCTTGGTTAACTCAAGTCTGAACTGTTTAATTTCCTGCTGGCTTTCAGGCTGATTATCACCACTGAAGATAGCTAGTAACTGTGCTTGTCCTTCGATTTGCTGTACCTGGCCACTAGTGAGCTGCGCTACCAAGCGATTAAGCCATTCTGAGCCTGTGCCATTTGCATTCAGTTGGAAGGTGATTTCGCTATGGCTTTCCTGCGCTTGAAACTCCTGCTCCAGAATGATGTTAAACCAGGGGCTTGTCTCAGTAGTCGAGCTTAAGACTAAACCGGCATGCAACGCCGAGTCGCTCACTTCAATCTCCAATTGCCCGCCAAGCTCAGAGTAACCGCTTAAATGTACCGCCGTTAGTAACTGAAGTCGCTGATGCCCTGATGGCAGCAATCTAATACTGTCAAAATTCAGCAATAGCGGGCTACTCGATACATTGCCACGGAGTTGCAACTGCATATTTTGCACGACTATTTCCGGTAAGCTCATGTTATCAGGCAATTTCAGCAGCGGCAGGGATACATCCTCGAGACTAAAATCACCGATATCCCCTGTTTCAGCGTTTAATAAAACATCTATTAACAAAGAGCCAATTTCAAGCTTCCGGCTCTGATAGTTAAAACGCACTTGTGTCGCCGATAGGTCGACATCTGCTACCAGCGTATTCCCGCGCAAGCTCAGGCTAGTAATTTGGATGTTTTTTATTCCGGGGTAGCCAATCTCTAGTTGCTCAATTTCCCAGCCATCAGGGAGCTGGCTTTTCAGCACCTGGGGCAACCACAGCGGCGCGGCGGTATAAATTCCGACCAGCAATATAAGTGTGATCAACAACCATTTAAACAAGGCTTTCATTAATAACTGATATCCGATTTTCTCAGCAGCCACTATAACAAAAGGCAGGCTATTACTTGTTTAATAGTTGTCAAATTAACCTGAAACTCAAGCGAATCATCAACTACCGTGCAAAACTTTTTGCCGGTAGTGCTTATAAGGGTCACTATCACCGTGTTTAACATTGTTCAAAAAGCATACAGGCTGAGCCTGCTACTGATAGTTCATCCATTGTTCAATAGCTTCCATAAGAGTACCGAGCGAATACCGAGAATACCGAGTTTCATGCCGTATAATAATCCCGTGATGCTAAGGCTAGGACATTAATGCCAATTCCATGGGTCCTATTTTCCTCGCCCTGAAATCGTATGTTATCCCAATCAGGCTGTGTATGGGCTAGGTTGACACACAGGATAACCCTCCTGCTATTGATAGTGGAGTCCGATGTTTATCAGTTTTTTCACGATAGATTTGGTTTTGATACCAAAATTGGCTATACTGGAGTCTTGAGACCTTCATTATCAGCTTGGGGGTATAGGGCTTATGTCTTATTCGAGCCTAGTTTTGAATAAAAATGTGAGGGCATAAATAAATTTTATGCATGTTAAGATATATTGAATCGCGCTTTGGCGTAACCGTGCCGCTACAAGGATGTGCACAATACGAAAGGAAGTAAAGTTATGAAGACTAAACCAAACCCCCAACAAATGGGCTTTATTAACGTTTTTATACTGGCTCTGGGGATGCTCTTTGCATCAAACAGCTTTGCTGCATCAGGCGTCACTACATGTAACACAGTTGCATGGCTAGGCGGTGCCAGTGGTGCGTTTAACCCCAATGACCCGAATCACTCAGTTCCCAGAGTCAAAGGCTTCTGCGGACTTGAAGTAACCGGCACCGGGCATGTTCAGGATGATAGCCCGACAGCTGAAACCAGTTTTGTTGGGCATTTCTATTTCTTGCCTGACTTTAGCGGCTCAGGCAGCACTGATATTTTTGTTGCCTACACTGATAATACTGCGGCAACAGAAGCTATTGTTATTAGCTATGACGGCAGTAATATTATTATTGATGCGAGCGCTATAGGCGGTGGCAGTGCCACTGTAGCGGCCGTTTCGGGCTGGAATCTGGTTGAGTTTGCTTGGGAAAGTGGAACAACTGGTAATTTCTGGGTAAATGCTGATGCAACTAGCGATCCGGTTAGTGCAACCTTCACCCCCGGTAGCGGCAGCATTGAAGCTGTGCGCCTTGGTGCTCCTAATGGATTAGGTGGCTTTACTGGCAGATCACTTTTTGATGAGTATGTATCTAACCGGACACAGGCAGTTGGGGCATTACTGATGGGTGATGCCAATGACGACAGCTCTATAAATATATTTGACATGGCTGGTGTGCAAAATGAAATTTTAAACAACGCTCTGCAGAGCGGTCAACCAGACTGTAATGCTGATGGCAATATTAATATCTTCGATATGGCTTGCATTCAAATTATAATTTTAAACTAAAAATAACCAACTACCAGCTAGTTGAAAGAACAACACTCTCAACTTCTGTTAAAGGAATAACATTATGATAAACAAACAATTTTTCAAATTCGGGATAATCATTGCACTGGCTTTTGGCACACTACCGGCGATAGCTGATGTCGGTCCGCATATTATTGTTGGCTCAGACACAGCTGTTGTAGGCTCGGCTACTCCTTTAGTCATTCCGGTTGACTATCATGGAAACGCAACAGCAGTAGGCTTTCAGGTAGATATTTCATATGACGATGCGAATTTAACCGTAGATGTTACAAATTGCGGAGGTGTTATTCTTGGGACAGCACTCGTAGGCTGTTCAAACCCAAGCGCAGGTATCGTCCGCATAGCTATACTTGCAGCATCTGCCCTTCCTGATGGGTCGCTCGGAACATTGGAATTCAATGTATCTGGCGCTGCGATAGGTAATCATGATCTTTTAGTTCCAGTCGCAGATGAACTATATACTGACATCGGCGCTCAACCTGTAGCCTCGACTGGTTCAGATGCTGGACAAATAACAATTACAGCAGCAGGACTTCTACCCCAAACCATAACCAGCTTTACCGCTGCCCCACCATCTGGCAATGTTGGTGATAGCTCTACCCTGAGCGCAACTGCAGATTCTGGCCTACGTGACTTTTGGAACCGCTACCCCAGCTATTTGTACGGTTGCTGGCAATACTGTAAGCCTTCTCGCAGCTGGTACTTGTACCGTTACCGCTGACCAGGCTGGTGATGCAAGCTTTAATCCTGCCCCGCAAGTTACCCTGAATATCACAGTTAGTGGTGGACTTACAGATCAAGCTATAACCGGCTTTGCCGCTGCCCCACCATCTGGCAATGTTGGTGAGAGCTCTACCCTGAGCGCAACTGCAGATTCTGGCTTGACTGTAACTTTTGGAACCTCTACTCCAACTATTTGTACAGTTTCCGGCAACACTGTAAGTCTTGACGCCGCTGGTACCTGTACCGTTACCGCCGATCAAGCTGGTGATGCAAGCTTTAACGCTGCCCCACAAGTTACTCTGGACATTACTGTAAGTGTGAGCGACCAGACTATTAGCGGGTTTAGTGCAGCCCCAGCATCTGGAAATATCGGCGGCAGTTCTACTCTGAGTGCCACCGCCAGCTCTGGCTTGCCAGTCACCTTTGGTAGCGATACTCCGACTATCTGTACAGTTGCAGGGAATGTCGTCTCCTATATCGCTATGGGACAGTGTGACCTTACTGCTGATCAAGCTGGTGATGCGAACTACAACGCAGCAACGCAAGCTACCTTTAGCATTGATGTAACTGATACTCCTTTACCACCTATTGCAATACCAACGCTCTCAGCCACCGGGCTGATAGCAATGCTCCTGCTGATGTTGGGACTTGGTGGTCTAGGAATTAGACGAACCAGCTAAGCTTGAGTTAGGTAATTAGCGCAAGTTAAAAGACCGGGCATTGCCCGGTCTTTTTTTGCTCTCGGTTTTTTACCAAGCCAGTCTATACTAAGGAGTACAAGTGCCACACTGCAGCACTGACAGGATTCTTGCCTTTAACATCTGATCCTAACTGTTGACTGACCTTGGTTGACTGATCTTGCCGCTTCGCCGCTAGTTACTGCTGGCCCTATTACTGATATTCCACCCATTGCTCGATAACTTCCATAAAAGCCTCACCAAGTCGTTCGAGTTTAATAACACCAACACCGTTGATAAGCAAGAAATCAGCAGAATTTACGGGTTTATCCCGGCACATCTGCAACAAGCTGGCATCCCCAAATATAACATAGGGTGGAACACCCTGAGTGCTAGCCAATTTTTTACGCAAGTCGCGTAAAGCACCAAATAATTCAAGATCATCAGCGCTGAGGTCGATGGCAGCAGGTGGTGGTTTTTTAACTAGCTTTTCTTTAAGTCGTGGTTTAGCTAGTTCAATGGATGATTCATTGCGTAATAAACCCCGTGCATCAGGGGTTAGTTTTAGTACCGAATATACGGCAATGTCTTGATATAAAAATCCCCGATGAATAAGTTGGCGAACAATAGACATCCATTCGGCATGGCTGTGTTCCATACCAATGCCATAAGTGCTTAACTGCTGGTGATTGAATTTGCGTAATGATTCGGTATCAGCCCCGCGTAATACATCGACTACATGCTTAATGCCGAAGGACTGACCGACGCGGTACACGCAGGATAAAACTTTGCGGGCAGCTTCGGTGGCATCGAATTTCTCCGGTGGGTTCAGGCAAATATCACAATTACCACAGTCGCTCGCTAGGTTCTCACCGAGGTAGCCCAATAACACTCGGCGTCGGCAGGTGAGACTTTCAGAAAAGCCAATCATGGCGTTGAGCTTGTGGATTTCTATGCGTTTCTGGTTTTCGTTATTCCCCTGCCCTACCTGAAACCTTGCTGTGGCTGCATCTGCAGTCCCAAAAAGCAATAATGCCTCAGCGGTCAGGCCATCACGACCAGCACGACCGGTTTCCTGATAGTAGCCCTCAAGATGCCGGGGTAAATCATAATGTACAACAAAACGCACATTGGGTTTGTCTATGCCCATGCCAAAGGCAACGGTAGCGACAACGATTGCCAGTTCATCGCGGATAAAGCCTTCCTGTACCTGCTTGCGTTGTTCTGCCGGCAAGCCAGCATGATACGCTGCGACTGAAAAACCTTCGACTTCCAAGGCACAAGCAACCTCCTCAACCCGTTTGCGTGAGAGCGCATAAACAATACCGGAGGCGTCTGCCTGGCGTTTTAAAAACTGCAGTAACTGGTTCTGTGGACGATGTTTTTCGAGTACGGTATAACGGATATTCGGACGATCAAAGCTGGTAATAAAGCGCTCAGCATTTTGCAATCCCAATACCTGGACGATATCTTCACGAGTATGCGGGTCTGCTGTGGCCGTTAATGCAATCAGCGGAACTTCGGGGAAATGCTCCCGCAACTGCCCAAGCCCGGCATAATCGGGGCGGAAATTATGCCCCCACTGGGAAACACAATGAGCTTCATCAATGGCAATCAGGGCAATGGGCAGCGACTGCAAAGAATGGATAAAACCGGGACTCATGATTCTTTCCGGGGCTACATATAAAAGATCGAGCGCGCCCGCATGAACTTTTGAAAGCACCGCAGAGGCTTCAGCAGCACTTAAAGATGAGTTAAATAATTCAGCGCTAACACCGTTCGCCTGTAGTGCATCGACCTGATCTTTCATCAGCGAAATCAAAGGTGTAACCACTATTGCCATACCCTCACGGCAAAGTGCGGGTAACTGATAACACAGCGACTTGCCGCCACCGGTAGGCATCAACACAAAGGCATCCCCGCCTGATATCAGGCAATCGATAATCTCCTGCTGATAGGGCCTGAATTCTTGCAGACCGAAGACCTGCTGGAGGGTGTCATTGATTTTGTTCATACGGCGAGTTTCAATTGTTTATTATTTGCTGGGTATAGTATAAATTACCAAGTCGAACATGCGCGTAGGATATTTGATTTTTTTTGCTGAAGAATACTGCTCGATTTGATGCAGGACTTGTATGCGATCAATACATTCCTGTAATGAATAGGCTTACGCTGGGCCGCAGCGGCCAGGAAGTTTACGACCTAGGACTAGCAACTGTGGCTGAGCATAAATCCAAAGTGATGGCACTCGAACAAGCAGCTTAGCAACTTGATAACTTCGCCGTTATTATCAAGCTGTTTCCCGGGTAGGCAAATCGAATTCAAAGCGGGTGCCCTGATTAACAACACTGCTGACGGTAATGCGGCTGCCATGTAAATCCAGAATTTTATTAACAATAGCTAGCCCCAGACCTGCTGCATCGGAATTACCCTCTGCGCTCTGATCAGTATGATAATAGCGGTCGAATACCCGCTTGAGATCATCTTCGGCAATACCACAGCCGGTGTCGGCAACCACCACCGCTATGGAGTCAGATTGCGGCGTTAAATCGATACTGATTTCGCCGCCCACTGGGGTAAACTTGAGGGCATTGCGAATCAGATTTTCCAGTACTCGTTGGATCAAGCCAATATCTGCATAGACTACCGATGCTGATTGACCCCCGTGCAGTTTCAACTTGATGTTTTTAACCTCAGCCTCAAGTTCAAAATCCTGAGCCACATCCTGCAATAGTTCAGCCAGCGAAAAATCTTCTAATTGCGGATGAATGCTATGTGATTCCAGTCGCGCTAAATCGAATAAATCGCCAATCAACTGGCCAAGTCGTTTGGTGTGTTTGCGAGTAATTTTAAGGTAGTGCAACCGCTCCTCTGTTGTTAGAACATGATTCTTGAGCAACAGGGTTTCCACATAGCCGTGCATGGATGCCAATGGTGTGCGCAAGTCATGCGATACATTGGTCACCAGTTCGCGGCGCAAGCGATCGGTTTCCTTCAGGTGTTCAAATTGCTCCCGAATTTTATTCGCCATGCGCCCAAAAGCGCGGTGCAATTGACTGATTTCATCGGCATTATCTGGCGGCATAGTGTCGATTTGTTCTAGATTTGTAATCACCTCAGGATCAAATCCGGCATCCGTATACCGCTTCACATCCTGAGTTAAGTGGGATAAACGCCTTGTCATTAAAGCAAAGACTAATAAGCCCACTAAAAAAGCCGCTATCACTATTGCTATTAATGCACCAAAACTGACTCTTTGAACATAACTGTCCCGAATGCTATCGGCGAGTTCATCATATTTTTGCCCGCCAAGAACGGCATAAAGATATCCTTGTAACTTATCTTCGTACATAACTGGGTGCGCCGAAAATACTTTTTCACGCGCATTGTTGCGTGGATCCGTACTGCGGATCGGCATCTGTGCATTGCCGCTAATTAATTCCAATAAAGGCCCAAGCCGCACTTGATCAGTCTGCACCGATTCTGGCGGCATAGCGTGATCAAGTATTTTACCCTGCGGATCTAGTAAATATATTTCTACCGTAGGGTTAATGACCATCGCCTGCTGCCCCAGTAGCGCCAGCGCTTGTGTATTGACTCTGCCATCTTCTATTAACTGCCGTTCACCGGTTACATACATGGCAATGGAGGCATTCAAGCGTTGGGTGATTTCCTCATAATAATTTTTAGTGCTGTAGCGCTCTACCAGAAAAAAAGCACTGCCGGTTAAGACCACAATAGCGAGCAGTGCTAACGAAAGTTTGGCGAATAATGTTTTCATTGATACAAAGACACGACATTAGAGTTTTGCGCTCGCATATGGCCAATGTCTTGTGGTCTCGCATCCAGTTTATAACCCACCCCCCAGACCGTGACGATAAACTCCGGCTGAGACGGGTTAGATTCGATCTTTGCACGCAGGCGATTAATATGTGAGTTTACTGTGTGTTCATAACCATCATGACCATAACCCCAGACACTATCTAGTAGATGCGAGCGTGAAAACACCTGACCGGGATGGCGTAGGAAGTGCAATAGTAAGTCAAATTCGCGCGCCGTTAAGGCAATAGACTGGCCGTTCATCGAAACTTCTCGGCCGGCTGTATCGACAATAAAAGCGCCAAAGTTGATGTTTTCTTCAGCCTCAGAATAGCGTTTATTTAGAGACTCAACCCGTCGAAAAATTGCCTTAACTCTAGCCATTAACTCCGAGACACTAAACGGTTTGGTGACATAGTCATCGGCCCCTAATTCAAGCCCTAACACACGGTCTAATTCAGATGACTTAGAGGTCAACATCAAAATCGGTGTATAAGTTTGGTCACTGCGGATTGCCCGACATATACTCAAGCCATCGGGGCCTGGTAAGCGCAAGTCCAACATAATTAAGTCCCATTGCCGCGATAAGGCCAGGCGCATCCCCTGATGACCGTCACGGGCTATAGTCACTTCACAATCGATATCTTTAAGGTGCAGTTGAATTAATTCAGCAATATCGTGTTCATCTTCAACTACCAGTACATTATGTGTTTTCATCTGTGCGCTCGGTTAATTATCGTCACTACATAGACCTGAAATCTAACGAAAGTATCACAGAAAATTTTAATTTAAATTATTATCTAATATATTCAATGAGTTAAATTGTGTTTTAAGTACATAATTTTTATCTAAAGCGTGATCTTCGTGTGATTTTTTAGGCACATAATGGTTTGCATCAACAGCTGCTGTGCTGCTGATTAACTTAAAACTTATATGGAGAAAAATAAATGAAAAAATTATTGACAGTAATAACTGCCGGTTTACTCTTGAGCAGCATGGCCTGGGCCGGTGATACTGGTACTAGAACCTATGAAGTGACAGTCACCAACCTCAGTAAGGGTGTTAGCTTTACCCCGCTGTTAGGCGTCATTCACAATCGCAACATCGCACTATTCGAGTTGGGCCAACCCTCAAGTGATGAACTCGCCGACCTCGCCGAAGGCGGCAACACCGCTCCACTCCAAATGATGCTCGACAATTCTTCCAGTGTGTATGCCACCACTACCACCAGCGGACTGTTAGGTCCAGGTGAGTCTGTTAGTTTCACCATCGAAGGAAGAAATAGCCATAGACTATTCAGCCTAGCTGGTATGTTGTTACCAACCAATGATGCTTTTGTTGCTGTTAATTCTATACGGTTGCCAAGGCACGGCCCAAGCACTGTCATTTTTGCTAGAGCTTATGATGCCGGATCAGAGCTTAACGACGAATTATGTGCCAGCATACCTGGTCCATTTTGTGGCGGGACACCGTTTTCTGAAGGGCAAGCCGAAGGCTATGTATATGTTAGCAACGGCATTCATGGCAATGCAGACCTGAGTTCGGAAGAGTACAACTGGAACAACCCTATAGCAAGTGTATCTATTCACTTAGTACAGTAACAAGAGCTGCAGCAGGCGTGAATGCGCCTGCTGCTTTTTTAACACTGGCTTACTCAGCCTCAATTATTACCGCCGTACCTACAGCAAGCAACTCCGCAGCACCACCAACAATAACTGAAGTCGTAAAACGCGTAGTAACTATCGCATTGGCGCCCAAGCCCTCAGCTTCAGCCACCATCCGGTCCAGGGTCTGCTCACGGCTTTCAGCCATTAATTTAGTGTATTCATGGATTTCACCACCAACAATATTACGAAAACCGGCGAGTATCTCCTTCCCAACATGCCGAGCACGGACAGTATTCCCACGCACCAGCCCGAGTGTTTTTACAATTTTATGTGCTGCCACAGTGTCACTAGTTACTACTAACATTTTAGATCTCCACATCTTTGTATTTGTCGGTTTTTTGTTCTATCAGTCTCTGCCGTAATACTGAGTATAGTAAAGTTGCCAAACCACCATATATAGCAATTATAATTACTTTCATTCCTATATGAATCTCGCCACTAAAAATAAACGCGATTAGAAATATTCCAGCAATTGCCAGCAAACCACCAATCAGCATGAGCCATCCAATACTACGAGGTGTAGTTACTTTTTTATCATTCATATTCTCTCTCCATAGATCTTCACCAAGCTCGCTCAGGCGGGAGTCGCTAATTCGTTGACGCAGTTCCCGCAGGTTTTCTAGATTCTCCCGGCACTCGATACAAATTTCACAGTGAAGCTTTACCAATTGGCGCTGTTGCTGGGTTAATTCACCATCGAGCAGACCGGAAAGTAATTCACCCACATGCTGGTCTACATTTTTTTCATGCTTACTCATCTCGGGTCAGTTCCTTTTTCAAAGCTATTCGCGCCCGGTGCAACCGTGACATAACAGTGCCCTGGGCAATTTCCTGAATCTCTGCAATTTCTGCATAACTCAGGTCCAGGTAATCCCGTAAAACGATAATTTCGCGTTGTACTGATGGTAATTCAGCTAGTGCATACTGCAGACCCTCATCCCGCTGGCTATTTT
>JAKITM010000138.1 GCA_021648045.1 Lysobacterales bacterium | reverse complement strand
GATTTTGCAGGATTAGATGTCAGCCACTGAATCGCTCTTTCAGGTGCGATTTTCATGCCGGTGCGGTTGCCGCGGGACATGGCCTTAGCCGCTTCTTGATTAAGCCGCTGAATACCCTCGGAAGAATCAGAGTGTATAATCGCACAACTGCCCTCAGGCCGATCCAGCATTGCGATATTTTCCTGAATACCATCATAAGCTTCGGCTTTAAAGCCCCACCAATCCGCCCACAAAGCGCCGCATACACCGGCCTCGGCGAGTTCATCGGCTATTTTATAGGCTTCAACAGCATGATGAAATGTACTTATTTTGTAGTCAAATTCTTTGGCCAAATCCAGTATGGTCAACATTTCATCAGCACGATAGCAATGCATATGCACTTTAATTTCGCCTCGCAAAACACCAACCAGTGTCTCTAGTTTTAGATCGCGTTTAGGTCGTTTGGCTTTCTCAGCTTCTTCACCACCTTTTCCAATCTGTGCCGCATACTCATCCAACGACTGCATATACTCTTGAGCTTGAGCCCAGTTCTGGCGGTAGCCGGCAACATTCCCCATACGGGTCATTGGTGCTTGTTTTTTACCACCATAAACTCTTTTAGGGTTCTCGCCACAGGCCATTTTCAAGCCCTGCGGTGCAGCGGGGAATTTCATCGCCTGATAGCTAATGGCATACACATTTTTTACGGTAACTCCGCGCCCACCAAATAAATTAGCCGAGCCCGGTAATATTTGCATACTGGTCACGCCACCGGCAAGGGCGCGTGAAAAACCCGGGTCCTGTGGCCAAATTGCATGCTCTGCCCAAACATTGGGGGTTGAGGGGGCAATCATTTCATTGCCATCAGAATGTGCGGTTAATCCGGGACTGGCATAAACGCCAAGATGTGAGTGCACATCAATCAGGCCCGGGGTTACCCAGCGCCCTTGCGCATCGATTTTAGTGGCCTTGTCCGCGCTAAGGTTTTGACCAATAGCGACAATTCTACCTTCCTTGACTAGTATGTCTGCATCCTCAAGCCGCGCGCCGGTACCAGTGAGAATAGTCGCATTCTGAATCAGGATATCGGCAGAGGGGATGGCTT
Organism: Lysobacterales bacterium; assembly: GCA_021648045.1. GTDB lineage: Bacteria > Pseudomonadota > Gammaproteobacteria > Xanthomonadales > SZUA-36 > SZUA-51. The sequence continues at coordinate 3,843 of JAKITM010000138.1, read as the reverse complement.
TATAAGTACTAGGGAAAGCTTCTTTAGCATTGGCAGTTTGAGCTATCACAGCTGCGGCAAGCACTGTGAGCATTAATACGGGTTTAAGTTTAATTACAGACATAGACAACCTCACAGGCAACCTCAAAAAATAGTTAGGAAATAGTAACAGGAATTGATGCAGGTCACATCCACACAATTTACACGGCTCGTAATAAGATCTCGGCTCAGAGGCAGGGAAGCCAGCGCGCTTAGTTTTATGCTTTTATTCTGAGGTCGCGGCTAAATAATAGATATAAAGCCGGCACAACAAATAATGTCACTACGGTAGAAATCAGCATGCCGCCAATAATGACTAACCCAAGAGGCGTCCACATACTGCTATTTTGCAGTGTTAGCGGCAGCAAACCGCCAATGGTTGTAAGTGTAGTTAATACTATCGGGGTGAGTCTTGTTTGCGCGGCACTAATTATGGCCTCGCTAATATGTTTGCCTTTACCCACCAATTGATTGGCAGTATCAACCAGGATGATGGAGTTATTAACTACAATACCCATCAGACTGGTGAGACCCACAAATGCCATAATCGAAAACGAATAATCAAATATCAGCAAAGCCAGAATCGCTCCTGAGATGGCAAAAGGAATAGATGCAAATACGATTAGCGGTTGAGTGAACGATCGGAACTGCAATACCAGCACTGCAAAGATACCTAATAGTGAAATCAACAGTGCTTTAAGCAGCCCAGTGAAAGAGTTGTTTCTTGATTCTTGCTCTCCCGCAATTATGTATTTAATGCCATCTGGAAAATGCATTTTTTCAAGCTTAGCTGCAATTGACGCGGTGACATCGGCCGTTAGATAACCATCTTGGGTATCGGCGGTAACATGTGTGTTTCGCTCAAGGTAATAGTGTTGCAATTGGGATGGGACTGTTTGCAACTCAAGCTTGATCAACTGCTTTAGAGGCACAAATTGACCATCCTCTGACATAACCAGCAACTCATTAAGACTGTCATAATTTGGTGTCGTCGCTTTATTCAGACGAATCACAATATCGTAGTCATCACCGTTCTCGTCCCGATAACTACCTACTCTATCGCCCATAAGGCTGGTGCGGATTATATCGTCGATACTGCTAACCGAAACATTCAGCAAGGCAGCCTTGGCCCGCTGAATATTAATCTTTAAATCTAATTTGGGACGACCCATAGGGCTTTTTACATTTACCGTACCCGCTGTGGCTAATATTAATTTCTCAACTTTGTTTGCTGTTTGTTGCAATAGATTCAGGTCATCACCCTGTATTCGAATTGCAATCGGCGCCTCAACAGGTGGGCCTTGTTGGAATTCTTTCACTTCCACTTTTGCGCCTGGAACTTCTGCAAAGTCACTTCTTAGTTTTGCCACCAACTGCTGTAACTCCGTTCGCTCTAGTTGATTTAAAATTACAAATAACTGAGCTTTATTGGCGGCTTCACCTGATGGGAACTCATTGTAATAAACACTGGGGTTTTCTCTGCCTATGTTGGTCGCCACTGCTTGAATCTGAGGGTAGCTTCGAACTTGCTTATCTATCATTACTGCCAATTTTTGAGTCGCGTAAAAACTACTGCTCTCAGGCAACTCTATATTGATTAGCAATTGCGGCTTTTCGGCCTTAGGAAACATGCTCACACCGACTTTTGTAAACAATGACAAACTACCGGCAAATAAAACCACTGATACAAGAATTACTCGCAGTGGATATTTCAGGGCCATCTCTAAAGCAGGTCGATAGTGCACACTAGAAAGCCGCTCCAGCCATTTTTGGACTATATTGCGACCGCTACCGGCTTCACCAGACTGGCGTTGCTTAAATAAACGACTGGCCATTAAGGGAGTAAAGCTAATGGCTAAAATGAAAGATGCCAATAATACCAACACCACAGTAACCGGCAGCGAGCGCATAAAACTACCCACATCACTTTGCATAACCAGCATCGGGAAAAATGCCAATACCGTTGTTGCAGTACCGCTGGCAATAGCCCAGCCTACCTGCCCTGTACCTCGGGCTGCCGCTTCCAACGGCGACAATCCAAGTCTAATTTTCTGCCCGATAGACTCGGTAACTACAATCGCATTGTCGACTAATAAACCCAATGCAATGACCAAACCTACAATCGACATTTGTTGCAGACCAAAACCAAATAGATCAAGACCGGCAATACCAATCAGAATAGACATTGGAATGACCACCAACACAATACTGGCGGATCTGATGCCTAAGGAAAACAATAGAATCAAACCCACCAGCGCCAGCCCCTGGAGCAGGTTGTTAAAAAAGCCATTGACCTGTTCTTCAACACTGTGGGATTGGTCAAAAATAATTTCAGTGCTTAATGAGGAAGGTAAACTGCTGCTGAATACCTCGAGTTCTTTTTTAAGATCATCCAGCACATTAAATATATTGGTCCCCTCGCGCTGCTCCACAACAATAAAGACCGCTCTATTGCCATTAAATAAGCCTAAATATGTGGGTTCCGCATCTACCAGTTGGACAGTAGCAATGTCTTCCACATAAACAACGCTACCATCGGGCAGCTTCAGCGCCGTACGCCTGATTTCATCGAGTGATTTATAGTCACCTGAGGTCTTGACTGAAAACCGCTTACTGCCAGCATCGATAAAACCACTGGGCATATTTGCTGCTTCACCTATCAAACTGGCGCGTAAACTAGTAAAACTTAAACCAAGCTCACGCAATACAGGCATATCGAGGGTAATTTGCACCTGTTGCTCAGGAAATGCTTGTGCAGTTGCTCGTTTAACGCCGTCAACCCGGGTGAATATTTTCTCCAAGCGCTCTGCCTGATAACGCATTAAGCGATAGCTTGCAGTCTCTGACATTAAGGCAACCTGCAAAACATTCACATCTGTTGGCGATGTCTGGGCTATATCAATGCTATGAATTTCTGCTGGCAATTCAGCTCGAATCGCCGCAATAGCCTGAGTAACATCATCATATTTTTCGTCTGGATCTACACCAAAGTTAAACTCAATATTTATCAGCGTGGAGCCATCCATAATATGAGTTTTTATGTAGCGAATATCCTCTAGCTCGTTGAGTTCTTTTTCGATGGGGTCAGTCACCAGCTTTTCCATATCAATAGGACTGGTACCTGGATAGGCAACTGTGATAATTATCGTTGGAAAGTCGAATTGTGGGTCTTCAGAGCGCGGCATCGTTATAAATGACAATGCTCCCAGCAAGGTCATAAGCAGCACAACAATTAATGTGAACTGATAGTTTTTAATACAGTATATAGGCAGTTTCATGAATAATTCTCAGTCGGCTAATGCGTACCTTAAAGACCGTCAACAACAACGACTGAACTGCCCTCAGACAGATAAGCTGTGCCGACTTTAACAATAAGGTCGGCGATATTCAGACTCCCCTCAACCACCACTTCATCTTCGAATAAGTCGATAATTTTCACTTCGACTGCAGCAACCTTATTCTCACCTTCATCCAGAATAAAAACAGTCGCTGCCCCATACTCAGCTTTATACAATGACTCTACGGGAATAATATATTGTGGATTGTTTAATTGCGGGCTGATCTCTACCCTGGCAATTAAACCTGAATGTAATGTATAGCCTTGATTTTCAATCAAGATTTCAACTTCAAAAGTACCTACGCTAGATTCGGTACTCAGAGCGACCTCAGATATCACGCCACTGAATGTTTGGCCAGGATAGGCATCTAGGAAAATAGAGACTGGATCGCCCAAGCCTACCTTGACGATATCCTGATCGATTAAACCGACCCTGACCACAGAGCCTTGCTGCAATGATGCCAGTAATAGCACTGGCTGATTCGACT
>JAKITM010000020.1 GCA_021648045.1 Lysobacterales bacterium | reverse complement strand
AGGAATCAGAGCTTCCTTTAGGTGATGATATGTTTACAGGCAGTATAGTCGCACTGGTAACCCCGATGCATGCTGATGGTTCAATTGACTGGTGTTCACTGGAAAATTTAATCGACTGGCATTTACAGGCAGGTACTGACGCACTGGTTATTGCGGGAACCACCGGTGAATCTGCAGTACTCAGCGAATCAGAGTATCAACAGCTACTTGAGGTGTCGCTTGCCCGGGTAGCGGGGCGTTGTCCGTTGATAGCAGGCTGTGGAGGCCCGGCAACCGCCAGCGTTATCAACACCACCAAGCTGGCTATGAAGTTGGGTGTAAGCGGGGCGTTAGTTGTCACCCCATATTACAATCGCCCTCCGCAAGCGGGGTTGGTGGCACATTACCAGGCTGTATCGGATGCCTGTGATATTCCTTTGATACTATATAATGTACCCGCGCGTACCGGAGTAGACCTTAGCCCTGACAGTGTTGCCGAGCTTTATCAGCGGGATAATATCGTCGCTTTTAAAGAAGCCAATCCAATAGCGGGCAGAATGTCTGAGCTGGTGGCTCGTTTTTCCGATCAACTGGTGTTATTAAGTGGTGATGACCCTACCGCTTGTGAGAGTCTGGCTGCTGGTGCGAAGGGAGTAATCTCGGTTATTAACAACCTTATCCCCGCTAGCTTTTCACAAATGGTAAAATTAGCATTATCTGATGACCTAGATGGCGCGCGCGCCCTTGATCAACGCTTTCAGCTGCTATATGCTGCAGCAGCGCTTAGCTCAAACCCAATGCCGATCAAGTGGGCGCTGTATAAATTAGGTAAAATAGACAGCGGCATTCGGCTGCCTCTGCTACCCCTTGAGACCTCACTGCGAGCTGAACTGGATGCCGCATTGTTGACTCTTGAAACACTATAGAAGATTTTTATATGAAAAAAGTATTATTGTTCGCACTTTGTGTAGTGCTACTGCTGGCTTTGACAGCATGCAGCAGGTTTGAAAAACGGCAAACGGCGTATATTCAGGCAGCAGAAGTCTCGCGCCTGGAAGTTCCTACTGATCTTGATCCGCCAAGGACAGATACAGCAGTAAATCCGGCAATTGCGGCAAATGACTTACCGTCGGTAAATGCTGAGCCTAAAAGCACGCTGCCACCCTTGGTTTTATCCAGTGGGCAATTGGAAAATCCCAATGTAACCATCGGTTATAGCGCCCAGGGTACCTATCTGTTGCTGGAAGACACGCTGGCATCAACTTGGAGGCGCGTTGGTCTGAGTTTACCGCGTATGGATCTGAGCAATATAGAAACTAATGAGGCGGACCTGACATACGATTTTGATTATGTACACCAGCAAGTTGAGTACGATAAAACTGTCTGGGAAACAATGAAGTTTTGGCAGGACCACCAGGGCCCCGACTATTCGGGCAGGTATCGTCTACAGCTGAAGGAAGTAGGCAAGGGTAGGCGTATGCATACACGAATCTATTTGCAGGATGCAATCGGCCAACCGGTAGATGCTGCTGCTGCAGGGGTTGTGTTCGGTTCATTCCTTGAGCGCCTGGGCTAAGGATAAAACTTTAAACTTTCTCGGCTGGCCAGCAATTGAGTGTATGCAAGCTGTCGATTAAGTGAATAAATCAACAGGGTTTATTAGCGCTCTAGGTGTTTTAGTTTGTTCGCTACACCTTCCCACTCTTTTGCATCTTCCGGTGCGGCCTTCATTTCGGTAATTACCGGCCACAGTAGTGCGAGTTCGGCGTTTAGTGCGAGGAAATGCTCCTGATCTTTGGGTAAATCGTCATCAGGGTATATTGCGCCGATAGGGCATTCCGGTTCACATAATGTACAATCAATACATTCTTCCGGGTCGATGACCAGAAAATTCGGTCCTTCATAGAAGCAGTCAACCGGACAGACTTCAACACAGTCGGTGTATTTGCATTTAATACAGTTATCAGTTACTACAAATGTCATAAACTTAACCTGTTTTGGCGCTGCTCAGGAAACTCAAATTCAGGTTTCCGCCTAAAAGGGCAACATTCCTGGCCATTTAAATGAATGCAAAAATCAACCATCTAGTGATTGTCATCTTTGCGGTGGTATTGTGAATATAGTACGCATGATAAACTAATGCTTAATTGAATTAAACCTAATGTTAATCAGGGCGAGGATTTCGGCCCAATAAATGGAAAACAAATTTGTCCACAGACACTAGCACGATGAATGCCAGGGTTTTGCCGCTAGCAGAGCATGGCATCAAAAAAAGACGAGTTGACCGCTTCGCTATTCAGGTTATTCGTACACTTAACGAAGCCGGCTACCACGGCTATATCGTTGGTGGCGGGGTGCGCGACCTGCTGCTTGATATGAAGCCGAAAGACTTTGATATCGCCACAGATGCCACACCAGAGCAGGTGCGCGGGTTATTTCGACGCTCGCGAATTATTGGCAGGCGTTTCCGTTTGGTACATGTGTACACTCGCGGCGAGCTTCTGGAAGTGGCAACTTTTCGTGGCCCGGCCAATGCGCAGGCAAACAAAACCTGTGAAAACAGCGGTCGGATATTATCTGATAATAGCTATGGCAGTATGGCGGAAGACGCTATTCGTCGTGACTTTACTATCAACGCCTTGTTCTATGATCCTTTAGCAGAAGAAATTCATGATTTTGTCGGTGGCTATGAAGACCTCAAACAGCGTTTATTACGGGTAATCGGTGACCCTGAGCTACGCTACCGGGAAGATCCTGTCAGGGTTTTACGGGCGGCTAGATTTACTGCAAAACTCGGCGTTAAAACTGACGCTGCCAGTGAAGAACCCATCGTGGAAGCCGGAAAATTATTGGCGAATGTGCCTCCCGCGCGTCTGTTTGATGAGGTTCTGAAGCTATTACTCAGCAGCCATGCGGCAGCAAGTTTTGCGGCATTACAACACTGGGGGCTGCTACATCAGCTGTTTCCTCAGTTGCAGTGTAATTCCAGCGGTGTTGTTAATGAAGGGCCGTTATTAAAACAGGCTATGGCGAATACCGATGAACGGGTTCAGCAGGGCAAGCCGGTAACCCCGGCGTTTTTGTATGCAGCGCTGTTGTGGGAGCCGTTGAATAAACGCGCCAGCCATTATCAGGAAAAAGGCTATTCAGCCCAGGACGCCCTCATTGTTGCAGGTGACGAAGTCATCGCCACGCAATGCAAGGTAACTGCTATTCCCCGGCGCTTCTCTGCGGTTACGCGCGGGATTTGGTCTATGCAACCGCGCTTTGCAAAAACCCAAGGGGCTCGTGCCTGGCGCCTATTGAATGAACGCAAATTCCGCGCAGCCTATGATTTTCTGATTCTTCGCTCCTTGGAAGATGAGTCATTGGTACCGTTAGTCAAATGGTGGACAGATATTCAAGAGCTTTCTCACGAAGAACAGGAAAAACTTATTTTTAAATCTGGAAAATCCGGGCGTCGGCGGCCGGCTCGTAAGGACAGACCAACAACTAAGCCCGTTGCCAACCAGGATGACTGCTGACATTTCATTAGTTTATCTTGGTCTTGGTGGAAACTTAGGCGATGTTGCAATGCATTTTGAGCAAGCCCGCCAAGCACTTGAAAGTCACCCCAAAATCACTTCGTTGCGCGCATCTTCCCAATGCATCAGTAAAGCCTGGGGCGGGGGGGTGGTTGATGTATCAAAGCAAAATGACTATCTGAACGAGGTTGTTGAACTCGAAACCCGTCTGCCAGCGAAAGACCTGTTGGGTTTCTGCCAACAGCTAGAGCTGGAGGCCGGACGCAATCCACAGGCCGAACGCTGGGCCGCACGGCCACTGGATATCGATATTTTGCTTTATGGGCAGCAGCTGATATGCACTTCAACGCTTGAACTGCCGCATCCACGAATGTTGATGCGGGCCTTTGTATTGAAACCTCTAGCGGAGCTTAGTCCTAAGTTACAAATACCGGGAGCCAGTCAGGTTTTAGCTGCGTTGCAGGCGTTAAGTCCAACAGAGCGGAACACCACACAGCGGTTTAAGAAAGAAAGCAATTAATTGCTCTCACAACCACTATAGCCGTGACTGCCTAGGCATAGAAACTAACCGTCCGTGGTTCCGGTTTCTATGCAGTAGGTTTCAGATTTCTATTTTTTACGGTTCAAATCCATTTGTAAAAATTAAACCTGGTGATGATTCATAAGCTCCAATAGACATGTTGCTGGGATTGCGTAGATTACCCATAATATCCCTTTTGACTAATGAATATGTATGTCCGGCACCATTGTTAAGCGCAGCAGAATTTGTTTTGAGGACAAAATCGCCTGCTGCAAAATAGGCAATACCTGGATCACCGGTTTGAAAAGTGGTATCCCATGAAGGCGGGGTTGCCAGCGTTGGGCTAGCGCTGCTGTACCATAAGTTATTGCCGTTCACATCTGGTGCATCCCAATCCCCAGGAATCTCGAATGGCAGACCATAAATATCAACAAATATATTATTTACAAATTCCCATGTGCCGCCAAAGACCCATGCCGGACTACCGCTTGCTTGAATCCGCATTCCATAACTATTACCAGCTTCAGCATATCCATATAAAGTATTATGGTATAACTTAACATGGGACTTAATTTTATCCCCTGTAATGGCTATTGCTCTGGAGTGCTTAATATGGTTTGCTGGTAGCGGCACTAATTCCATACCTGAATTAACAATAAGATTGTTATATATCTCAATCGGCATCTCAAAACACGGGTCAGTAGTACCTCCTGAGAAAATATTTATACCATGCCCAACCTGATTGATTACCGCATTATTATGAATTTTCATAGTTCCACTAAAACCGCCGCAGGGACCTTCATCATAGACATGCAGTGCATGGTGAACTTTGGTATCAGACACATGATTCCAGCCTATTTCAAAAGACTCAATCATAGTGCCACCTCGATTCGATATATAAAACACATGATGTAGTTTTGAGGTCGAATCACAGCCAAAATTATGGATGTAATTCCCAAGCATTTTTATACCGCCCCCAGCAAAATTCGGTCCGTTTAGATTGCTTCCTGCAATAGCGCCACCTTGACCATCTGCACAGCCACCTGGATAGTTGGTAATTTCATTGGCTATAGCCCTCATGCCTTTAAAACCTAAAATTCCATTACCATTTGTTTTAATTATTAACTTTGAAAAATTCCAGTAAGAGGCCATGCCATTCCAGTTATAAATTCCTCTATAACTAACATCCTCGACGATAACTTCTGCACCAGGATAGGCGATAATAGATAATGGTAGTTCGGCAGTCCCGTGAATATATTTCACATGCAGGCCATCTGTTTCAACTACACCATCTGTGGCATAAAGGATATCTCCGGGTTTAAACCGGCCACCAGCACCTAAATTATTTCTTCCTAAAGCAACATAATCTAAAGTTCCCCACGGGTTGTCCCATGTACCGTCGGTTGCTGCTCCATTACTGCCATTGGGTTTAACAAAAAATATATCACCATCTCTAACTGTAAAAGGGAGTGCCTCAGAAACTTGGTTATCTACCTCAACATGGATAGAAACCAGACCATCTGCTGTTGTGGCGGGAATCGAAAATGATATGGTTTGCATATTGTGATATGTGCTTAGCTCAGCAGGGCCTGTAGCTGTGTTGCCATCGGCTTTCCCCCAGTAATAAACATGCGCAGCTTCAACATTACCAATATAGATCTTAGAATCCTCTTGTATATCGCCAAGATTTTGGCCCCATACCGTAATAATAGCTCCTTGTCCTAAACCATCATTCAGCCCCGTTTTGGGACCACTATTGATATCAGAGAAGTTAAGCACTGGTGATGCATGAGTAATGGTTGAGAACCCCAAAATTACAACAAGAACCAATCCAAGTGTTGTCGCTAAGCGTTTAGAGCTATTATTTTTCTTATTTATAAAAGTCTTGTCGACTTTGCTTGTAGGTAGTTTGTATAAATTTGTCATCGTTTGAATGCTCCATACTAGCAATAATAAAATTTTGACTGAGCGACTTTAACTATAAGTTATAGCACCGTTTATGTGGTAGCTTTTAGTGAGAATTTACAGAGCTCCTTCCCAGCAATCCTGTCCCCTAAGTGTAGATATACACATAATAATATGTCATTAGCATTGACCTAGGTCATTTATCTGCGTTTCAGGCGTTAAGTTCAGCAGAAAGAAACAACACATAGCGATTTGCGGTGGTTTGGTTGGCTTTGGCTGAATACTTGATAAATTTTAAGCTGGCCCCGCTACCTCGGGAGCTTTTTCAGACTTATTCAAACACCCCCGGCACGACCCCGTTATCACCTGCATAAATAATCCGGCCATTGAGGCGCGGTGGCTTGGTAAGCTCCACCCAGTTTTTACCGCTATCCTGGCTGGCAAATACATTAGTGCTGATTATATTCAAACTACTATAGGCACCATTATCCTCGATAATTTCTTTACAAGTGGTTTCGATAAACAACACATCATTAACCTCGCCACCCTCAGGCCGGCTACTGCCAAGATATATAACTGAATTAACCTCGGTGTACCGCAGCGGGCCTGGGCTGCACTCGGGCGTGCCCGGGCTCTTCCCCAGCACCGTCCAGGAAGTGCCGCCATCGGGCGAGGTATAAAATTTAGTATTCCCAGGATAATCACCAGCATGTTGTTCAATCCAACCAAACAGACGGCCTTCATCCATGGGTACAACATGTTGTACACAGGTGTCATCATCTGCTTCACACACGGCTATTCTTGCCAGCTCAGCATAACTGAGACCTCCATCGTTGGTTATTCGCAATGCAGACTCGCGTTCCCGCGCATCAGGGTTACCAGTTTCAGAAGCTTCAATCTGCACGGCCATAACAAAGTTATCATCACCCAGCCAGTCAAGCTCAGGCAAGCCGCCTGCATCCGGGGTGCTGCTCATTACCCAATTGGTATCCACTGACCAATCAGGTATTGTTAATAGTTCAAAGGTACGGACACGGGGTGGTGGATCAGTGAGTGGTGGTTTGCTGATTCTGAGTGCAGCCAGACTAGTGACCCGGTGGCGCTTAGCGAGCGTAATATTGCCATATTGTCGGAGATATTATTACCTGCCCCACCAAGCGCAGTAGCCCAGTCAAGCGAAACACCTGACAGTATATTTTCCGCGCCATAGCTACTCAAGCGTAAGGATCCTATACTTAGACTATTGCTTCCGGGTGTACCGTTGTTGTAATCCAGATAATCTGGGTACACCAGTAGCTTCCGATTACCAATATAGGTCACCGCATTAATTCCCAGTCGATTAGAAGGGTCAAGGGTAGTATCATTAAACTCTACCGGTATGCCTGTCTCAGAAACAAGCTCCCAATTCAACCCAAGATCATAAGATGCGTAGATGTCGATAATATTGGGTACTGGCGCATTGCCATTAGACCGGCTGATGTCAAAGGACAATAGTGGTTCAATGTAGAAAGTAGTAGCAGCAATACCCAGCTCCCAGCCACTTCGCTCCATATCCGCATGGCCAATCTTGCCGTCAAATATCAGGGTAAAAGGTTTTTTTAAGTCTATATCAAGTGACCCGCCAATATATGGCAGCTTGAAGGACATGCTCAGTTCATCTTCATTTTCCAATAACTCGGGGCCGAACAACAGTACATCACCGCCCCAATTATCCGGAATTAACGCAACTCGGTTATCAGCAGCGTTATCGTAATACAGCCAAAAGAAGCCATCAGAAAAACTATATGCGGCATTATCCGAATTTTTGTCTGCGGTAACATTCTTCACCGTAATGGTGATTTTATCATCGTCTGGATACACTACTTTGGTAATTTCCATTCGACCACGGAAAAAGTAATTGATTAAACCTGTGCTGTAAGCAGCGGCGCGGGGTAACAAATAGTCATGCGCCGCATCGTAAGTGAATCTATTGAGTGAAAACAAACGCATGTTTACAAAATACGGGTTTTTGTCTGCACCTATGTCGAGAACATTATACCTTTCCAGATCACGGGTAAATATAGAAAGGGAGCTTGTACGCGGATTCGGTGTTGTAGTTCCGGTATACTCATCTTTAACCATGGTCCCAAAAAACTTGATTTCTCCACGCAAGGGCTGATCAGGGCCACTGCCAAGACCATCTGGAATTGGTGCCTCAATCATAGCGCTGGATATGTCTATCCCAGCATCACCGTTATTGGGGTCTGGTAGTGGGTATTCCCCATGGGTAAAAGTCAGTGTATTTATCGGCACGCTGGGGTCCCAGTCGTTAACTCTGAAATTAGTATCGTGACTAACAAAGTTAGCATTCGTAAACTCAGCAATACCTTTGCCAATACCCTTATCAATATCCTGATCAGGAGTTTCCCAGAACTTGCGGGCATGATTAAACTCATTTAAAGAAAGCTCACTATAATCTTCTTGGGGGAGATCTCCCGGCTTTGTGTTTTTGCAAGCGCCTTTAGACCCTTCATGCCCGCCTTCCTTATTTACTTTCAATTCTGGAAATTGTGTTGGATCGAGCACCGTGTACTTACAATTAGAATACTTCTCATAGAGACTGTACCCAGTGAAGTGGGGAATATGCGCATCATTGCGGGTATGCTCTGGTTGGGTCATATCCTGGATATGATGAATGGCCTGGCCAAGAGTGCGAAACAGGCTACCAAAATACTCTTCGCGGGTGGTTTTATCCGCAGAAATCAGTGCTAAGCGAAAGCGCCAAACACCATCGCGGATTAAGGCATCCTCCCGCTCGGCCATACTATTCCCGTTAGCGTCTACACCATACAGCGCCCAGTTGGGAGAGCGGTAATTGAAATTACCGGTAATTGCTCCACCTACCCCATCAACACAAAAATTGCTGTCCAAAGGCTGGTCATTAACCGGGTCAAAGAAATGCGCGCAAGCCCACCTATACATTTTCTTATCCTCATAACTTGAACCCAGGCGCACATGGCCGATTACATTGCGTTGGTTGTTTGTGTTTTTATCAAAATAGAAATCGTGGAAGCGTTCGTTTCCTTCTGCTGGGGTTCCATCTTCTCTTTTGAACGATTTTGTCTCTGTCGGAACTGCTATCCCAAGCTCCTTGAGAACCCCATCAGCCTCAAACAGCACCGAATTTTTCAATGCCGCCTCTGAAATCCTTTCATGCGTTGGCATTTCATAGGCGTAACTGTATGTTGCCACTATTGCGCAAAAAATAAATGTGCTTATTTGTATTTTACGTTCCATTCTTCAAATACCTCAAAATAGTTTAAATCAACACCGCACCGCTTCATATCCTTGGGGTTTTCAGATAAAAAATACACTTTATCGCCATCAATATACGCAGCCGGATATCGGTTGGGGTTGCGGCGATTAAATGTAAGTGCGATTGCATTCGGAATATTTATCCACAGGCAGCTATCATCGCGTAGAACATATTCAATAAACCCCCACAAGACCTCCCTAGACCCACTCCGCTGAATATCGGCATCCATGTCAATCATCACCACACTAATGTAATTCAATACTGGGTCGCGTAAAATATACGGTTTAAATGAGCCTCTGTTTTTAGGGAAAACGGTCACATTGTAATCAGCCCGTAGTTCCTCTTTGTAAAACTGCGCACTCGGTCCTCGCAGTTTCTGCAGTAGCGGCAAAACATGAAAAAACCCAGGAAAATGATAACGCCCTTCCGCATCGGTCACCGCTTCCATTGCATTAATAAGACCGGTGGTCCGGTAATCGTAGTTATGCAGACCAATGCGGGGTATGCGGAAATAATTTGACCATTGGGTAGTCACCAACACACCCTCAATCGGTTGCCCGTTTACATCAACCACCCTGCCATTAATATCCTCAACAATGACAAACCAGGGGTAAGTAGCCCAAATACTGGCCAACAGTACTGCCCAGAGCCATTTACGCTTTTTTGTGGGATTCCATTTGGAATTTCTTATAATTACCGCTATTAGAAGACGGGCAGCCAGCAAGGGCAGCACCCAAACCAATGAAAAATAAATGATTACGGTAAGAATGGCAATTGGGTCTATATCCATAACTGTATGCTCTGAATAGAAAAAGTAAATAAGCGAACTTGACTACCGTGGCCCCGGCTAGTGGCGTTAGAATCAGTATCGTGGCTTACAAAACCGGCAGCATCCTGCTTTGCGATAACCTGGCCAAGAGTGCGAAACAGGCTACCAAAATACTCTTCGCGGGTGGTTTTATCCGCAGAACTCAGTGCTGAGCGAAAGCGCGAAACACCATCGCGGATTAAGGCATCTTCCCGCTCGGCCATACTATTCCCGTTAGCGTCTACACCATACAGCGCCCAGTTGGGGGAACGGTAATTGAAATTACCGGTAATGGCTCCACCTACCCCATCAACACAAAAATTGCTGTCCAAAGGCTGGTCATTAACCGGGTCAAAGAAATGCGCGCAAGCCCACCTATACATTTTCTTATCCTCATAACTTGAACCCAGGCGCACATGGCCGATTACATTGCGTTGGTTGTTTGTGTTTTTATCAAAATAGAAATCGCGAAAGCGTTCGTTTCCTTCTACTGAATCATCTTTCTCACCATCCTTTATATCGTTTGGCACGACTATACCTAGCTCCTTGAGAACTCCATCGGGATCAAACAGCACCGAGTTTTTCAGTGCCACTTCTGAAATCCTTTCATGCGTTGGCATCTCATAGGCGTAACTGGGTATCACCATTGCTGCACAAAACATAAAAACACTTATTCGAATCTGATATTCCATTCGTTTAGTCCCTCAAAATAACTCAAATCAACGCCGCACTGCTTCATGCTTTTTGGCTCGTCTATAATGCTAAGCTTCACCAGGTCACCAGCAATCCGAACACCATTTTTAGATGACTTATACTCATAAACAAAAGCATTCGGAATATTTGCCCACAAGCAGCTATCATCGCGTAGAACATATTTAATAAACCCCCACAAGACTCCGCTAGACCCCCTCCGCTGGTAATCAGTATCCATCTCAACCATCACCACACTAATATCATTCAATACCGAGTCGCGTAAAAGATCAATTTCAAATGACACGCTGTTTTTGGGGTAAACAGTCACATTGTAATCGGCACGCAGCCCCTCTTTGTAGAACCCCACATCTGGTGATCCCCGCGACATCCTCCGCAATATTGGTGAAACATAAAAAAACCCAGGAAAATGATAACGCCCGTCCGCGTCCGTTACCGATTCCATTGCATTGATAAGGTCCGTGACTAGGTAATCGTAGTCATGCAAACCAATTCTGGGTATCCGGTAAAGCTCTGACCACTTGGCGGTAACCAGCACACCCTCAAGCGGTTGGCCATTTACATCAACAACCCTGCCATTGATATCCTCGACAACAACAAACCAGGGGTAAGTAGCCCATATGACTGCCAGCAGTGCTGCCCAAAGCCATTTACGCTTCTTTGTTGGCCTCCAGCCAGAATTTCTTGTTATTAAAAACACCAAGAGTCTGCCAACCAATAAGGGCAGTACCCAAACCAACAAAAAATAAACAACTACAGTAAAGATACCGGGTGGGTCTATGTCCATAACTGCGTACTCTGAATGTGAAAGTGAGGTAAATTAGTTTGATTATCGAAGTTCCGGCTATTGGCTCTGAAATTAGTATCATGACTAACAAAATTAGCGTTAGCACATTCAGCAATACCCTGGCCAAAATTACGCAACCGTACAGATGTATTTAATGTAAACATAAATATTCCCTTATGAGCAAGTGACTCATAAGCCAATCCTTCTGCAAGCAGTTTTACTGCCGCAAACAACGCTATTTCTCTGGTAAGATTTTTATATTCCATTCACTCAATCCTTTAAAAAAACCAATATCCACACCGCACTCTTTCATACTTCTGGAATATGGAGATCCAGATCCAAAAAGGCTTACCTGGTCTTCAAAAATCTTTACTTTAGCTTTCGGTATATTTGCAACTTCATATATATCCTGCACGGCAAACTGGTAGTAATAAACAAGCGCGCCAGGAATATTTGTCCACGAACAATTGAAATCGTATAATGTGTGCCAAACAAATTTCTCCAAGGCTTGGTTCTCATCACTAGTTTGCTGAGTTTTCGCATCTACCTTTACCATTACCACATCGATATTATTGAATTTAGACTTTCGTAAAAGGTCCGTTTTAAAAAGAGCCTTGTCTTTGGGGAAATTGGTCAAACTGTAGTCGGTACCTAACCCCTTCTTGTAAAACCCCATATCGGGCTCGTCCTTCTTCATCCTCCACAATAATGGTGAAACATAAAAAAACCCGGGAAAATGATAACGGCCATCCGTATCAGTCACCGACTCCATTGCATTCGCAAGCTTAGAAGCCCGAAGATCCTTGCCCTCCAGGAAACCACTTTTAAGCCTCCGTAAATGTGCTAGCCATATGGCAGTAACCAACACGCCTTCTATGGGCTGGCCGGTTTCATCAACAACCCTGCCGCTAATTTCCTCAACAATATTGAACCAGGGATATGTAATCCAGATGCTGGCCACCAGCACCGCCCAAAGCCACTTGCGTTTCGGTATCAATGCCCAACGGGTAATCCTAGCTAAGGCAAATAGAATGAAGTAAGTGGCTAGCAAGATCAGTGCCCAATTCAGCACAAAACTGATAATATTGCCGACAATATAAACCTGTGTATCAAAAAGCATAGCTATATACTGAGAAAGCATAATTACATACTCCTGATTCGCCAAACAGCATCATTATCTGGCGCGAGGTAAATAAAGAATGCCCGGTTGATACCATCAATATCTCGATTAAGCAGGTACTCGCCGTAGTCCAATTCGATTGCAACTGACTGGAACGATGAATAGCTGGCGATGATCTCAGACATATGTGGCAATAGCAGGTAAAACATCAGGCCATAGCCCTCATCGTCAGCCAGCAGATGCTCTTTGGCCAAGCCCAGATTAGCCGATACCAGCGCGGCATTCATTCCGTTCCATACTTGCTGTAGCAGTAGGTTAAGTTGGGCTTCGGATTCGATTCCCACGACTAGATCATTGCGGTGACTTATGTTGTCGGTATCTACAACGGTGATAACGGGCAGGTATATTCCGGCCTGGCTGTAGTCGTAACTGATGGTTTGTGCAAAGCCATTATCGATAACTTGATCAATACTACCGTCACCGTCAAAATCCACATCAATACGCTGGATGCCGGTTTGGTTTAGGTCAACGAGGTTAAATTCCACAGTTGCGGTGGAAAATGCATGATCCGGGTAGGCGTAGGCAAGGAACTGTTGTTGTGTGCCAGCGGTAACATTTACCGTTTGGCTCACTTGTTTTCTACTCAGTAATGTGGCGGTTACGGTAATATCTTGGCTGCCCGGCTCAAGCGGCACCATTACTGCAAATTCGCTGCCATACGGCGTACCGCCTAGGCGGGCGACAATACCATTAACGGTAATACCGGTATTGGGGGCTGCGCTAAGGGTGCCGGTTACCCGCAACCTGCCGCTATTGTGAGTTGCTCCTGCCAGTGGTGAGGTAATGGTAAGCACTGGGGCTGCATTCAGGCTGGGATCATTGGGATACCAGTCGCTGTCGTTGTCGATACCATCGCCATCTCTATCGGTATCGGCATTATCACCTATGCCATCACCATCAAAATCGTAGGCTTCATCACCATCATTTGGAAACAGGTCGTTCTCATCAGCGATGCCGTCACCGTCAATATCGCCATCGGTAATATCGGGTTGTACAGTGACTGTGGTTGAGGCCGTGCTGCTCAGCCCCTGGTTATCGGTTACCGTTAGCTCAAAGGTGAGTACGGTATCGACACCAACTGCAGGGGGTGATGATATTGGTGAGCGCGGCACTGGGATTTTCAATAGAGGCTAGCGGCCCTTGGGTCTGTTGCCATTGATATTGGCTAATAGTGCCATCGGGGTCGCTACTGCCGCTACCATCAAGCTGGCCTTGGGTGAGCTCCATCAGGGTTTGGGCTGGGCCGGCATTGGCTATTGGGGGGAGGCCAGGGGTTATGGTTATACTAATAGGGTCGGCATCTAGAATTGTCTGTACACCAAACGGATAAGCTATCCGCACAAAGGCGAGTACAATTTCAGTTATCTGGCTAACCTCAGGTGCAATAAAGGTAGTGTTCCAGGCGGCTTGGTCTTCAATACTGATAGCTGGACCGGTTAACTGTACCCACCGGTATAGTCCAGTCGGTAAATTGGTTGATAAATACTCTGCGTTCAGGCTGACCACTTCTCCTGGTGAGGCTAGCAAGTCTTCACCGGTGTCCAAATTTTGCGCTTGATGGGTGCGTGAGACCATCCAGAGATTGGTAGATCGAGTTTTGCTAAGACCGTCCCTATCAGTTACCGTTAATTTAAGCCCTATCCCTGTAAGCCCTGCAACTTGTGGCAAAGTAATCATCGGGGTGAGCGTAGTTGAATCTGAAAATGTAACGGCTGGCCCGTAATATTGCTGCCACTGGTGTTGGTCAATAAAGCTGTCAGGGTCATAGCTATATATGCCACTAAGCTGATTGCTTGTTCCTTCGAGCATGAGTATGTTTTCTCTGTCAAAAACTACTTGGGGACTGGAGTTTATATAAGTTATGTATCTGAGGTTTCTATCAGCAGTACTGGCACCTTGATCGTCTGTTGCAACTAGCAAGAATATATGCTCGTGCTTCCTGATTCTGCCATCTGCAAGCCCTTTATAGGGTGCAAACACAAACCGGGCATTTAATTGGTCACTATCTAATAAGGCTGTAGCAACAGGGCCTGAAACCTGGTACCACTGGGTACTAACAATACTGCCATCGGGATCTGATGCCGTGCCATTGAGACCATATTCATCATCCATGTTGAAGTACAAAACAGGGCGATCGTATGAAGTGCCGGAGTCCACCACAGGTGGTTGATTGCCATTTTGAGGCCTGTCGGGGACTGTGACAGTTACCTCATCTGATGCCGTGGCCCCGGTATTGTCGGTGATGGTAAGCCGGAATCGATAAACGCCATCAGGGATAAAATTATCGTGATGCAGAGGATTAGGGCTGCTGATATCTCTTTGAGTTCTAGGGCTGGAAATTGCTTCCCAGAAATATTCAACTATGCTGCCATCTGGGTCATAACTGGCACTTGCATCTAGGTGTAACATTCGAGGTGCCAGCGACACATGATCAACACCCGCATTGGCGATAGGTGGCAGGCTATCACCACTGCCTGGTTCGACAATGGTAAGTATTACAGTATCAGTAGAGCTACTCCCAAACCAATCTGTAATAGTAACTTCAAAGACCAGGATTTCACCGGCTTGCACAGGTGTAACCTCTATGTGGCGGTGGTACTGACCATAGCGAATAATCGCCGGGGTTCCCTCAAGTTGTTGCCACTGAAAGCGTGTCTCCAGAAAATTTCCTGACTGAAGCCCGCTCACAACACCCCTGAGGATCACGCTGTCTCCACGAGCCACCACCTGATCTGTACCCGCAAAGACTATTGGAGGAATGTATTCAAGAATGGTAATCGTGACCTCATCGCTGGCTGTGGCACCATCATTATCGGTAACAGTCAGGCGCATGACGGCATCGGTATCAGCATCCACAGGCGGCAGATGCAGAGTAGGTGTGCGAGAGTTTATACCGTAAGTAGGATCGGGAAAGCCGACAGTAGGGCCAGATAGTTGCTGCCACTGGTACTGGCTAATAGTGCCATCTGGGTCACTACTGTTGTTAGCATTAAGCTGGCCTTGAGTGCCCTCCAACAGGATTCGGTCTGGGCCGGCATCTGCTATTGGGGGTATGTTTCCAGGCGCTAGCGTTTCAAAACCATCGGTAAAGATTGAGTTAGAGCTTAGTGTCCTGATTGTATTCTGTGGTTTAAGCCTGCCGATACTATCGAACGGAACCAGAGTAACTGCTGCTGTGGTTGGGTTAGGGGCAGTGTCTGCAGCAAATATAATCTCAGCATTAACCGCGCCTGACAGAGCTGTTGCCAGCAATATTAAACTGCTTTTACTGATCTTACCGAAAATGGAATCACGCATCCTTGCCCTCCTTTTTTTGTACATACTAGTTTAGTAGATACAATGCCCCATATCCTTTGGAGCAGAAATTCATCTTACTATTCGATAGTGTGTCTAACAGAATCCATCCCCACCATAACTTTGTCAAGTGGTAAATATACTATATTGATGGTAGATTTAATGCCCCTTTAACGGGGTTTAGTCCTGAGGTACTAGTGCCTGAAGTTGGCAGGTTTAGTTGAGTTTCAGGCGTTTAGCTCAGCAGAACGAAATACCACGCAGCGGTTAGTAGGTAGAGCAGCAGCAGCTGAAACGCCGTAGTTGGTTAATATTTAAAGCTTTAGTTGTTGTATAAATGTCAATTGGACTTGCATTTATGCCTAAAAGTGGTATTATTACCACCACCTTGAAATAACTGAATAAGTAATGACGAGGTCGCAGGGCGTGTAAACGGATACATCACTCCAAAAGCCTGCCTCTCCTCGTCTATTGGGGAGAGGCTTTTTTTTGTCTGAAATTCCATCTCCTCCAATGTATTTTCTGTTCTGCTAGGTAGCTAGTGGTTATTAAGGGCTTATTGAGGCCTAGGTCATTGGAATCAATATCGCTTGCGTGAATCAGTGATAAACTTGGCTATTGTGTCCCAAATAAACGAAATACCTATTACGCTAATTCCACATGCCTGACAATAAACCAAATTTACTCTCCGTGTTGTGTAAAAACAACAACAATCCACAAGTGCCCACTCTGGCGGACTTATTCACACACCAGCCACAGCGTTTTCAACATTTCTCGAATCACTGGGAACAGATACTGTTTGACTACTCGCGCACTGGCCTCACCAGCGCTAGGCTGGACAGCCTGTTGCAACTGGTGGATGAGTCTGGGCTGGACAAATGGCGCGAGCGTTTAATGACTGGTGAGGAAGTTAACACCAGTGAAGGCCGGTCGGCTGACCATTGCTTGATGCGGGCAACAAAGCCGGAAGATAACGCCAATGCCCTCGGCATGGTTATCCAAGTGCAGCGAGATGAGATGCTGGCATTGGGTAATTCGCTCTACCAAGGCATTTTACCCGGCTACAGCAAGGCGATAACGGATGTTATTCATTTAGGCATAGGTGGCTCGGTGCTGGGCCCGCAACTTGCCTTAGAGGCATTACAGGGAAGTGCTAGCGGTACAGTTCGTGTTCATTTTCTGTCTTCGGCCGATGGTTGGCAAGTTTCTGCATTAATGGCCGAGTTAAACCCTGAATCAACCGCAGTGATTGTGGTGAGTAAAAGTTTTTCAACCAAGGAAATTAAGCTTAACCTGCAACGACTTCAACAATGGTTATCAACCGCTGAACAGGGTGATGCTGCTGAGCAGCTTATTGCAGTAACTTCAGGTTATGCGCGTGCTCAGGCGGCGGGATTTAGTAAGCAAAACATTTTGCTTTTTCCTGATAGCATTGGCGGGCGCTATTCGCTTTGGTCAGCTGTTGGTTTAGCTATTGTGATTCGCTATGGTGAAGCGGTTTACCTGCAGCTGCTCGCAGGAGCTGAGCAGATGGATTTGCACTTTTCTGAGGCAGCGATAAAGAATAACCTATCGGTTTTAGCGGCCTTGGTAACGATCTGGCATCGTAATGTCTGCAACTTTCCGGCGGTTGCGGTTGTCGCCTATGACAGCCGCCTGCGATTGTTACCAGCCTGGTTGCAACAACTGGATATGGAATCTGCTGGAAAATCAGTCGATAGGCAAGGGCAGCCGCTGCAACACCCGGCCGCACCGATTATTTTTGGCGGTTCGGGAACCGAAGTCCAACACGCCTTTTTTCAGGCGCTTTACCAAGGCATGGATACCATCCCTGTTGAGTTTATCGGGGTGATCTGTAATGACTCTGAACTTCCGGAAAATAAATCTCACAATCGATTTCAGCTGGCAAACCTGATTGGTCAGGCCGATGCTCTGGCTTTTACACAGCAATCTTCCGATACTGCTGAAAACGATCCCCATCGCCAATTTGTCGGTAATTGTCCTAGTAGTGTGGTGATGCTGGATAGCCTCAATGCGAATAGCTTAGGTCAATTGCTGGCATTCTATGAGCATCGAATTTTTGTTCAAAGCATTATCTGGGGCAATAACCCCTTTGATCAGTTTGGTGTGGAATTTGGCAAACATACCGCTAATCAAGTTGAGGATTATTTGCGAACAAGGGGAACTAATAATTCTGGGGGCAAACTCGCTGAAGCGAACTCCTTGCGTGATTGGGTGTCTGAAAGACTAGATTAATCTGGGCAATTGCCAAATTTGGTCTCTACCAAGCGTAAATGCAGACGCTCAGTAATAGGTTAATTATTGGTCAATGATAGGCTACTGATACACCGCTATCCAGAATTCTAGAGGATTGAGTTATATCAATACTCATAATCTTTAGCTGGGAAAGTATTAATGCCCGATGAATGTCATCACGATCACTTATTGTCATCTCAGTATTTGTCTGCCGTAACGAATCGCGTAAGAAGGATATTTCGGCAGCTGCCTTGCTCAATTTAGTATTCATTGTTATCAGTTTTCTCCTATTTGAGCTGACTTGCAGAGGTGATAGCGTCCTTTGCTGTTAGCTCTATGATTACTCGGCCATGTTTACTCAGTTATTGGCTGATTGATGAAATCAATTCTATTTTTATTAAGGCCTGATCACTATTCAATATGCAATTTATATGCCAGCTAGTAGCAAGCCCCAGTTCTATTGATAGATATGGCTATGGTAAGTAATTTTTGGGAGGAGAAATGAGTTGCGAGCTGTCAATAGAAGTCTATAACTGACAAAAATTGTCAGTTATAGACCAGTAAGTACTTGGGGGAAATAGATATAAGCTGAGCAAATATTTTAAACTTATAAACAATAAACTATGTTCGTTATGATTTAACTACAAAAGATATTCTCAGAAATACTTTTTCAGCGAACCCAGGATTGTCCGGGTCAATGCACGACCCAGACTTGAGCCCATAGTACTGAGGGTTTTGTCCCTAAACTTCTCAAGCTCGGATTTCCGAGGGCGGCCCCGCGGTTTGGCTTTAGTATTCGCCTTGCGTTGTTTTACACGCTCTTTTTCAGACGCTGCTTCGCGCGCCTGTTGTTCACTGGCCCGGGTTTTTTCTTCCACTCGCTTGCGTAAAATTTCAAAAGCAGACTCCCGGTCAGCCACGCGATTATATTTGGCGCCCATGCCACTGCGGGAAAGCACCGCTGCGCGTTCTTCATCCGTCGCAGGTCCAATTCGAGATTCGGGCGGGACAATTAGGCAGGCATCCACAATACCTGGAATACCGCCATCCTCAAGCATCGATACCAGCCCTTCACCGACACCCAGCGTGGTAATAACTTTCTGTACATCCAGTTTTGGGTTGGGTCTAAAAGTTGAGGCGGCGGCTTTAACGGCTTTTTGTTCCCGCGGGGTATACGCGCGTAGTGCATGCTGGATTCGATTGCCGAGTTGTGAAGAGACTGTGTCGGGAACATCCAGTGGGTTTTGGGTGATAAAGTAAACACCAACTCCTTTAGATCGAATTAGGCGCACAACCTGATTAACTTTTTCCAGCAAGGCTTTTGGCGCTGTATTAAAGAGCACATGAGCCTCATCAAAGAAAAATACCAGCCGTGGTTTTTCCGGGTCACCAATTTCTGGCAGCTCCTCAAAGAGTTCTGACAATAACCACAACAGGAAGGTGGAATAAAGCCGAGGTCTGGAAATAAGCTGATCGGCTGCGAGAATATTAATAACACCCTTGCCGCTTAGATCCTGTCGCAGAATATCTGTTAGTTCCAAAGCCGGCTCGCCAAAAAACTGTTCTGCTCCCTGTCGTTCTAGAACCAACAAGCGGCGTTGTATTGCACCAACTGATGCTGGGGTTACCCGTCCATATTGTGCGGATATTTGTTTGGCGTTTTCTGAAAGGTAGCGGAGTATTTCGCGTAAGTCTTTAAAATCGAGTAACAGTAGGCCTTCCTCATCTGCCATTTTAAAGGCGACATTCAAGACACCTTCTTGGGTTTCGTTCAGTTCCATCATGCTGGTTAGCAATAGTGGACCCATATCGGAGACAGTTGCACGAATGGGGTGGCCTGATTTGCCGAAAACATCCCATAAAACCACAGGATAAGCCTGACTGCGGTAGTCTTCTATTCCGATTTTTTCTATTCGCTCAGTGATTTTTCGATGGGGTCCGGCAGCTTGGGAAAGGCCAGAGAGGTCACCTTTAACATCAGCCATGAATACCGGCACGCCAATTTTAGAAAATCCTTCTGCCAGAATTTGCAGGGTTACCGTTTTCCCTGTCCCGGTAGCTCCAGTGATTAGACCATGGCGGTTGGCGTAGCCGGGTAGCAGGAATTTCTGCTCTTCGCCTTTACCTACCAGTAACTTGCGTACTTCTGACTTTTCTGACATTTTAGAATTCACTCAATATATTAACCATTAGCTTATCGCACAACAGCTTAGGTAGTGAGGTTTTATCCGGTTTTCTTTGCGAATTGGCTCAAAATAGCGTATAACTATTGGTTCACTACCACTACACTACAATAATGACCGAGGGATCTACCAAAATGAAAAATTTATTCAAGTTAGCATGTATAACAATTATTGCTATGTCGTTGGCAGCTTGCCAGCAAGAAGATGTTGATAAAGCCGAAGCAGAAGTAGAAAAAGCAGTTGAAAGCGTTAAAGAAACTGCACACGATGCTTCAGAAGCGGTTAAATCAACAGCTGATGATGCTGCTGATGCAACTGCTGAAGCTTATGATTCGGCCAAAACAGCAACCACAGACGCTTATGATTCGGCCAAAGCAGCAACTGCAGACACGCTCGACTCTGCCGGTGATGCTCTGAAATCCGCTGAGGACTCGGTTGTAGATGCTTATGATTCAGCTAAAGAATCCACATCTGATGCTATAGATTCTGCAGAAGAATCTGTTAGCGATGCTATGGATTCAGCCGGTGATGCTATCAAATCAGCTGAAGAAAGTGCTAAAAAAGCTGCCTCCGGAGATGACAAAGGTTAAAGCAACTGCAATAACCTTAACGACGGCGACTTCGGTCGTCGTTTTTTTTGGCTTGATTTTTTTACCCTGATTTTTTTAACGCTTGAGGCCATATCTGCACACAGAAATTCTCCCTGAATGGTATCATTCCTACTAGACAGTTAATCAATTTCCAGGAACAAAATGAAGCAAGAATATAACCCGCAGCAAATCGAGCTTGATGTTCAGCAACAATGGACAAGTAGCCGGGCATACGAGGTTTCGGAAGACCCGAGCCGCGAGAAATTTTATTGCCTATCAATGCTGCCATACCCCAGTGGTGCCCTACATATGGGGCATGTGCGTAATTATACTATCGGCGATGTTATCAGCCGCTATCAACGCATGTTGGGAAAAAATGTACTCCAACCAATGGGCTGGGATGCCTTTGGCTTGCCTGCAGAAAACGCTGCCCTTAAACACCAAACAGCTCCAGCAAAGTGGACCTATAAAAACATTGATTATATGCGTCAGCAATTGCAACGCCTCGGCTTTGCTTATGACTGGTCGCGAGAACTAGCGACCTGCAAACCTGACTATTATCGTTGGGAACAGCAGATGTTTGTACGCCTGTTGAAAAAAGGCATGGTTTACCGTAAGAATTCGGTAGTGAACTGGGATCCGATTGATCAAACAGTGCTGGCCAATGAACAGGTAATTGATGGTCGCGGCTGGCGCTCGGGTGCATTGGTAGAAAAGAAAGAAATTCCACAATGGTTTCTGAAAATCACCGACTATGCAGAAGAGTTACTTGATGGCTTGGATAATTTAGAGCAATGGCCTGATGCGGTTAAAATTATGCAGCGTAACTGGATTGGTCGCTCTGAGGGCGCTGATTTTAGTATGCGTACCTGCGATGCCGAGGGTAATCTGAATGAAGATAAGGCCCAAATCAGCGTATTTACAACCCGCCCGGATACTGCATTTGGAATGACCTATGCGGTATTAGCACCGGAACACCCGTTAGTTCTGCAAGTAACAACAGCCGACCAGCTTGCCGCAGTAACTGAATTTATCCAACAAGCGGCCGCACTCGATGACGCCGAACGCACCGGCGAAGGCGAAGCCGGCAAGGGCAGCCAGCAAACCAAAGATGGCCAATTTACTGGCGCCTATGTATTAAATCCGTTCACACAAAAAGCGGTACCTTTGTATATCGCCAATTATGTATTGATGGGTTATGGCAGTGGCGCCATTATGGCAGTGCCGGGTCAGGATCAGCGTGATTGGGATTTTGCTACTGCACACGATTTGCCTATTATTCGCACAGTTCAGCCGGAAGATGGATTTACTGGGGATGCCTGGATTGCAGATGGCCCGGCAATCAACAGTGACTGGCTGAATGGTCTGGGCGTTGATGAAGCCAGAGAACGCGCCATTGAATGGCTGGAGAGTCAGGGTCTGGGTGAGCGCAAGGTTAACTACCGCTTGCACGACTGGGGAGTTTCCCGCCAGCGTTATTGGGGCTGCCCAATTCCGATTATTTATTGCCCGCAATGCGATGCGGTACCGGTGCCAGAAGATCAGTTACCGGTGGTGCTTCCTGAAAATGTTAAGTTTAGCGGGGTAAAATCACCCATTAAAGAAGACCCCGAATGGCGTAAAACCACTTGCCCGCAGTGTGGTGGCCCAGCGGAGCGTGAAACAGATACCTTCGATACCTTTATGGAATCATCTTGGTACTACGCCCGCTATTGCACCCCTAACGCCGATGACCAGCTGGATGAGCGCGTCAATTACTGGCTGCCGGTAGATCAGTATATTGGCGGCATCGAACATGCCATTCTGCATTTATTGTATTTCCGTTTTTATCATAAATTGCTGCGTGATGCCGGTTATCTTAATTCTGATGAGCCGGTTACCCGCCTTTTATGTCAGGGCATGGTAGTGGCTGAAACCTTCTACCGGGAAAATGAAGACGGTAGCCGTCACTGGTATAACCCGCAGGAAGTTGAGGTCGAGAAGGACCAGAAGGGCAAAATTATCGGCGCACGATTGTTAGCAGACAACTTGCCGGTTATTGTCGGTCCAGTTGAAAAGATGTCCAAATCAAAAAACAACGGTGTCGATCCACAGCCCATGATTGATAAGTTTGGTGCCGATACAGTCAGGCTGTTTTCGGTGTTTGCATCACCGCCTGATCAGTCACTTGAATGGCTTGAAAGCGGTGTGGAAGGTGCAAGCAGATTCTTGCGCCGGGTATGGAACCTTGTCCAGTTGCATCTGGATACTCAGGTTTTACCAGTAGCGGTTGACTTCAGTGGCCTAGAGCTGAATTCAACTCAGCAAGATATGCGTCGCAACACCCACAAAACCATTCACAAAGTGGGTGACGATCTGGGTCGTCGACAGACCTTAAATACCGCCGTTGCAGCGTGTATGGAATTCGCCAATCAAATCCAGCGCTTTAAGGGTGATGATACCAACACAGTAATGGTACGGCATGAGGCAATTCTGGCGCTGGTACAATTGTTGTCGCCACAATTGGGTTTTGATACTCAGTTGCACGATCGTCATTGGCCGAAGGTTGATGAAGAAGCTCTGTTCCAAGATGAAATAACCGTGGTTATACAGGTCAATGGTAAGGTACGTTCACGCTTGCTAGTGGCTGCTGATATTGAAAGTGAAACGATACAGGCGCTGGCGCTGGCTGATTCGAATGTGAAACGCTTTACTGTGGACAAGCAAGTCCGTAAAGTAATTTATGTTCCCGGTAGGTTGGTGAATATTGTTGCGAATTAAGCGCTATAAAGAGAGCTTGAATGAAAATTAAAATACCTGAACTCAGACTCCTAATCCTTTTGTTGAGTATTGTTCTGCTGTCTGCCTGTGGCTTCCAGCTGCGCGGCGATTACGGGCTGGAACAGCGGCTCGGTAAAACCAACCTGCAGCTAGCCGATGAGTATTCCGGCTTCAGTCGTAAGCTGGTGCGTAGCCTTGAGCGCGCTGGAGTAGAGCTGGTAGCTATTGAGGCTGCAGATAGCATTATTATTATTTCAAAATCAGAATTTACCCGCGAAGTGTTGAGTATTGGTAACGATGCCAGAGTACGGGAGTTCCGCTTGAGTCTGGAAGTGGGTTTCAGTGTTGTAGCCGCCAGCAAACCTGGTGATACAGTAGATGCAGAAACGCTGGTTCGACTCAAGCCTCGGGTGCTGAAACAGCAACGAGATCTGCGTTTTGATGCCGGTCGGGCGCTGGCAACATCCCGGGAGTCTGAGTTTCTGCAGGAAGATATGAGCGATACCCTAGTGCGCCAGTTTATGCAGCGTCTAAGTCAGATGGATTTACTCTAGGAGCTGCTAGAATGCCAATCAAACCCGAGCAACTACAATCTCAACTTAGCCAAAAATTGGCAGCTGTGTATTTGGTCGCCGGCGATGAAGAATTGTTGGTTCAGGAAGCGGCAGATGCCATTCGTGGGCAGGCACGCAAAGCCGGGTTTTTAGAACGGGATATCCTGACCATGGAGCGCGGGTTTAAATGGAGCCGATTACGCGAGTCTACCGAGTCGATGTCGCTGTTCGCTGAGAAAAAAATTATCGATTTGCGCATTCCTACCGGTAAACCGGGCCGCGATGGTGGTAAGGCATTAACGGAATGGTGCAACAAACCGGATGCCGATAACTTGCTGTTAGTGAGCTGTCCAAAATGGGATGCCAGCTCGCGTAAGTCAAAATGGGCTCAAGTCTTGGCCAAAACTGGCGTATATGTAGAAATTTGGCCGATCGGGCCACAGGAAATGCCGCGTTGGCTGGGGCAGCGGATGCAATCACTCGGATTACAGCCAGAAAATGGTGTAGCTGAACTACTCGCAGAACGACTTGAAGGTAATTTGCTAGCGGCAGCGCAAGAAGTACATAAACTGTGGCTGTTAAAAGGTAGCGCTGCCATTAGCTTGGAAGAAATTAAAGCCTGGGTGGTAGACAGTGCCCGCTTTGATGTTTTTCGATTAATTGAGTGCGGCCTCAATGGTCAGGGCGGACAGGCCTGCCGAATTATTGCTTCGCTTAAATCCGCAAACGCCCCTGCATTTTTGCTTTTAGGCGCTCTGGTGCGCGAAATCAACAACCTCTATAGCTTGCGGCAACTGCTCGATCAAGGTCAGCCCTTGGATAATGCATTCCGACAAATGCGTATCTGGCGTACCCGCCAGGCACCAATACAAGCGGCCCTGCGGCGTCTGGATCAAGCGAGCTTAGCCGCAATGTTGCAGCAGTTACAATTGCTCGATCGTTTATCTAAAGGTCAAATTTATGCGCGCCATGCGGATGATTTTTGGGTCGAGCTGGATCAGTTATTCCTGATGATGTGCCAAGCCGCTACAAACCGGGCGGCATGACAGCACACACAGCCATTGGATTGTTCGGCGGCACATTTGACCCGGTGCATTTTGGGCATTTACGCGCGGCATCCGAAGCCAAGGAAAAGTTGGGTCTGAATGATTTTCGTTTACTTCCCGTAGGCGAACCTGCACACCGTGATCTGACCCATGCCAGTGCTGAACACCGGCTGGCGATGTTGCGTCTAGCAGTGGCAGAACATCCCGATATTGCTGTGGACAACCGCGAAGTTCGCCGCAGTGGGGTTTCCTATATGGTCGATACACTCGCGGAAGTTCGCAGAGAAGCTGGCACAGAGACAGCGATTTTATTGATCCTCGGCCAGGATGCAGCCCATGGTCTGTGTGGTTGGCATCGCTGGCAGGAATTATTTGATTATGCCCACCTAGTGGTAATGACCCGGCCCGATTCTCCCGCAAGTTTTCCGGCCCAGTTGGAATCTTTTGTAACGACTCGCCGTCGCAATGCAATGGCTGACTTATGGCAGTCTCCCGCAGGTTTGCTGCTGAATCTTGAGGTTACCCAGCTGGCTATTTCATCAACTGCGATCCGCATGCGGATTGCGCAAAAACGCTCACCGCGCTTTCTGTTGCCTGATAGACTATTGGGGTATATAGATTCTCATCAGTTATATGGTCAATTACATAGTCAGCTATCTAGTCAGATTGATAAGTAGAGTATCCAGTGGAACTAGAATATCTTACCGACATATTAATCCTACTCGCGGCCGCGGTGATAGCGGTTCCGCTTGCGCGTATGTCGGGTTTGGGTACGGTTCCGGGGTTTTTACTGGCTGGCGTAATTATTGGCCCCTCAGTACTCGGTTTGATCGAGCATAGTAGCGACATTGCCCATGTAGCCGAGCTAGGTGTCGTCTTCTTGCTATTTGTTATCGGTATTGAATTAAAACCGTCACGGCTGTGGGCGATGCGGCGGATGGTATTTGGCATGGGGGCCTTACAGGTCGTCATCACAGGTGCTGCTATTACCGGCTTGGCATATTATGTTTTCGGGGTTGATATTCGCGCCGCAATTCTGATTGGTCCGGCCATGGCACTCTCTTCAACGGCCTTTGTATTGCAACTGTTGCAAGAGCAAAAAATGTTCGGATCCCGATATGGAAGCTCATCAGTGGCTATCCTGTTATTTCAGGATTTGGCAGTGGTGCCACTGCTGGCGCTGGTAACTTTGTTATCGGCCACCGGCATGAGCGAAGAAAAGAATCTTGGCGTCGCATTGCTAGAGGCACTGGCTATTCTGGCACTGATTATTGTCGGTGGGCGTTACCTGTTGCAGCCAATATTACAACGCGTTGCCCGTTATGGTTCGGCTGAAGTTTTTACTGCCTCTGCCATGCTATTAGTGCTCGGTGTAGCAGCGCTGATGGCCACCATTGGTCTTTCCATGGCCATGGGTGCATTCGTGGCCGGTTTGCTGGTTGCTGATTCTGAATTTCGGCATCAAATCATGGCAGAAATTCAACCGTTTCGCGGACTCTTGCTCGGCTTGTTCTTCATGTCGATGGGTATGGCATTAGAGTTATCAACGCTTTGGGAACATCCTTTGCTTTCGGTTTCTTTGGTGCTTGGGTTACTGCTATTAAAAACGGCTTTGTTATGGCCCTTAACGCTGCTTTTTGGGCATCGAGGGGGTGTCGCCAAAGGGATTTCACTGCTTCTGGCACAGAGTGGAGAGTTTGCTCTGGTACTGTTTGCCGTGGCCTTTCAGTCTGAACTCATCGGACAGGATTTGTTTCAACAATTACTGGTTATTGTAATCCTCAGTATGCTGGCGACTCCGCCCATAGCGGCACTCGCTTATCGTTTAGCTAACGCACCCATATTACCGGACGAGGATGAGGATGAGGCTTCAGGTCACCCGCTGATACAGGATGCCACGGTAGTGATTCTTGGCTTTGGGCGTGTGGGTCGCAGAGTAGGGGCGTTACTGGAGTGCCGGGGGATCGAGTATGTCGCTGTGGATAGTGATACCAATATTCTTAAACAGGCCCGTGCCGCCGGTCGGTCGGTCTTTTATGGCGATGCCAGTCAACTAGATGTGCTGGTTAGTTTAGGTGTCGGTGATGCTGGTTTGGTGATTGTTACCGTTGATGATTTCGACGCTACAGAACACATCATTACTTCATTACACCGTAGATTTCCGCAGCTGGATATTTTGGCGCGTGGGCATAACCTTGAGCACTGCAAGCAACTTAAACGAGATGGTGCCTGGCTGGTAGTATCAGAAAACCTTGAGGCAAGCCTGGCACTGGCAGGTGCAGCCTTAAACCGCTTGCTTCCTGATGATATAGAAAATGAAGCAGCAATCGAGCGTTTTAGAGATACATATTATGCCGAA
Organism: Lysobacterales bacterium; assembly: GCA_021648045.1. Classification (GTDB taxonomy): domain Bacteria; phylum Pseudomonadota; class Gammaproteobacteria; order Xanthomonadales; family SZUA-36; genus SZUA-51. The sequence continues at coordinate 3,200 of JAKITM010000020.1, read as the reverse complement.
ATTAAGGCTGAAAGCAGGTCGTTCCCGGAATAGTATGGGTACAAAGCTCATCAGGGATTTTGCTGGAACTCACGGAAAATTTACCTGCAAAACTTACTGACTACGATATTTTCCGCGACGGCTAAGAAAAGGTTTTTCTATCCAGCGATAAGTAATAGCTGAGATTAAAAGTGTGATGGGTAGCGCAATCAGCAATGTGTTGGCTATCGCATTCCACATGGGAGCTGGGGTGATTTGCAACAACCATTGGCGACTTATCAGCTCATTGATAACTAAATAGTGGATTAAGTAGATGGAGTAACTGATGGTGCCAATGCTCACCATAGCTTTGGAAAATAACTGTGGCAGGTGCCTGGCAGCAGAGCAATAACTGATAATCAGTAGACCCCATATCAGTCCTTCCCAAGTCGGCCAGATAAACTTCCAGCCACCATTCGATACCCAGCCACCGAGTTGGTTATAGACGGTAAGACTGCCCGCTAGTAATACAACAGAAAGTAGCAGCATTCGATCCCAACCGGGACTGGCTTGGAACCGAGTTTTATAGAAAACAGCCACCAGCATGCCAATTAAAAACTGATCAAGCCGGCCCCAAATAGTCATATAAGCCAGCAGTTGCAAGTCGTGACCCTGAATTAACAAACCCAAGCGAATCAAAATCATCAAGACAATTAAAAACAGTAAAGCTGTTATACCGTATCGGTTTAGCAACCAGAGCAATAGCGGAAATAACAGATAAAACTGCCATTCAATCGCAATTGCCCAAAACATTGCAGAAAAAGAACCCAGCGCTAGAGCGCCCGGATAATTACCCAGGAAAAAAATTGTTTTTAACAAGCCTAGTATATTGAATTGCTCAGGGTAAAAACTAATACCGACAACCAGCATAAACAGAAATAACGGATAAGTGCGCAAGAATCGGTTGCGAATGAAGCCCGAATATGAAATTTTATGTCGGTAACATCCGAGGGTAAAAATAAACCCGCTAAGCACCATAAAAAATGTCACGGCTGTATGGCCTTCCAGCAATATCGCTTGAATAGGATTGCTTGTTTGTGGCCATTCACTAAAGCTAAATGGTGTACCGAAGCGGAACTCCCAGCCAAACAGGTGCAAGCCATGGTAGAAGATTATCAGCAAGGCGGCATATGCCCTGAGGTGATCAATTTCGGGTAGATATTTAATATTGCTGCTGCGCATTAAGTCATTATAACTAAACTCTTTAATTGATAGCGGTATACAGGCAGTTTCGCCAGGGAATTAGTCAATACACTCACCATCCTGTCAGCAATCTTCAGCTTTTTCTCGTGGTAATAACGGGAATTAGGCTAAAAGACGCCTGTCCCCCCAGGGTTCTGAGTGTTTATATTCGCGGGGAACAAATCGTATGGTTTTATATTGATGTGACCTAGCTTGATATCGATCAAGGGAAGTCATTTTAGTGGGTGCTATAATCATTAAGAATAAATGTAAGACTAATAACGATTAAGCAAGAATGATGGAGTTAAAGCATGAGAAATTCATATTCTATAAAATTATTACTTGTTATTGCTTCTATAGCAATATTTTCATTTCCTGTTTTTGCAAAAGGCGGAATAGAAGGGTTTGAAGTCGGTGTGCAATCTAATATCAAAGGTATGGAGCGGGTTAAACAGAAATTGGTTGCGCCTCCTTTCTTACCTAAACACGATCAGGTAGCAAAGGGTGGGCCGAAGATTGTGGAAATAGAACTCACGGTTGTCGAAAAGGAAATGGAGATTGCCCCAGGGGTATTTGTGCAAGCCATGACTTTTAATGGTACCAGCCCGGGCCCCATGATTGTTGTACATGAGGGTGATCAGGTTGAGTTAACACTTATAAACCCAACAGAGAGTACTTTAGTACATAACATCGATTTCCATGCGGCAACTGGCGCAATGGGTGCTGGAGCGTTAACGCATGTAGCACCTGGGCAACAGGTAAAAATTCGTTGGAAAGCCGATCGCACTGGAACCTATGTTTATCACTGCGCGCCAGGTGGAGCAATGACCCCTTACCATGTTGTTTCCGGAATGAATGGCGCCATCATGGTATTGCCTCGTGAAGGTCTGAAAGACGCGAAAGGTAAACCTGTCAAGTATGACCGTGCTTATTATATCGGTGAGCAAGACTGGTATGTTCCCAAAGATGAGGCTACGGATCAGTTTAAGCGTTATGGTTCACCTGTCGAAGCCATGGGTGATACGATAGAGGTCATGACAGGGCTGATACCTACTCACCTTACTTTCAATGGTAAAGTTGGTGCTCTGACAGGCGAGAATGCGATGCAAGCCAAGGTAGGAGAAACCGTATTATTGATTCACTCTCAGGCTAATCGTGATTCACGCATTCACTTGATTGGTGGTCATGCAGATCTTTTTTGGCATGGTGGTTCTTTCGATGATACTCCAATGACTAACCGTGAGACCTGGCCAATATTTGGTGGAGAAGCTGTCGCTGTTATGTATACATTTAAACAACCCGGCATTTACGCTTATGTTAATCATAATCTAATAGAAGCCATTATGTTGGGTGCTGCAGCGCATATCTCGGTAGAAGGCAAGTGGAATAATGACCTGATGGAACAACTTGAGCCACCACTACCAACGCGAAACTCGGAAAACTCAGGGGCAGGCGTCCGGTAGTAACACTCCCATTTTTGCCACGAGAAAAAATCTCATATTGACAATGGCGTGGGTGAATTCACTTAATTAATCGAGGGCAGGTTGTTGGTTAGTATCACACTGACAAACTTCCTTGCTCCTCTCAATTAACCTAATCGGTGAGTCAATGAAATAACAGGGTCAGCTGTTGTATTTTGTATATTAAGCACGGAATCAATTGGGGGATGTACACCAATTAAACCGATGCAAATTACAAGACCGGACCCTAGGCCCTCCTAGACCCTCAATTTACAAGACCTGACCCTAGACCCGCTCACCACCCTGTCAGCAATCTTCAACTTTTACTCGTGGCAATAACGGGAATTAGTCTAAAAGGTGTCTGTCCTAGGGGTTAATAACTAAACTCTTTAATTGATAGCGGAAGAATAAGGGTAAGCGGTTAATAAACACCGCCCTTGCTCACCCACCCCTGATCTGATCCATGTTGATATTGCCCGGTAGCAATGCCTCGATGGCTTCCACGGTTTCTGCTTTTGGCAGTTCAGTAAACACATAGCG
>JAKITM010000137.1 GCA_021648045.1 Lysobacterales bacterium | reverse complement strand
TTTGGGTCATATTTTGTTGCGTAGTTTTCATTAGCTGATTAATCACGAGTCACTATATAGCAACCCTAATCAATTCTCCCTTGCTTCAAATGAATTAATGCTGAGATATCAAAATCTCCCTCGCCTGCCTGGAAGTATTCTGCCACGCTTGTGGTTCTGTTCCATACTTGCAGATTACAAGCCGACTTAAGCAGATGTGCAGCCATTGGTACACCCATCGCACCCAGACCGATAAAACCCACTGTTTTGTTAATACTTGCCTGCATAGCCTGTAATAAATTCCATCGATTGCTCTGCTTAGTCAGTCATGGTTTAGCTGTAAAAGTTCAACCAATAAAGACTCGTTTCAGGAAACTGCGATAAACCACCACGATTTATAGATAGAACGAAAGCTTGGTGTATTTGCTTACAAAAACTCTCACTGCGTTACTGATTTTATAGGGCATGCTCGTCGCGTTCGCCAGTACGGATACGCACCACGGCATTCAGGTCATGCACAAATATCTTGCCATCGCCTATCTTGCCGGAGGCCGCCGCTTCAACTATTGCCTCGATAACCTGTTCTTCACGATCATCGGTAACCGCTATTTCAAGTTTTAATTTGGGTAAAAAATCAACCACATACTCAGCCCCACGATACAGTTCGGTATGGCCTTTCTGGCGACCAAAGCCGCGAACTTCTGTTACCGTCATACCAAATACACCGGCATCTGCGAGGGCATCCCTCACATCGTCCAGTTTAAATGGCTTGATGATGGCAGTAATCATTTTCATAGGCTGGCTCCCGGGCTTTGTTTTGATGCAGTTGTTTTACATAATATCTTTTATTGCAGATAATGCTATTGTGTCTTGCTATAGTATAAAGCAATAGAAAAGGTAACCAGTATGATTGATCCTGCAAAAATAGATGCCCTCAGCCACCGCCTTAGCGATGTCTTACCTGAAGGCGGGCAGCAAGTAGCCAGCGAGATACGCGCGCGCTTCCGGCAAATACTGCATCAGGGGCTTGAAGGGCTTGACCTGGTAAGTCGGGAAGAGTTTGAAGTCCAGAAAGCAGTGTTACAACGCAGTCGGGAAAAGCTGGAGGCTTTGGCAAAACAACTGGCCACTAAATAACCCGCTATGATGGGTACACTAGCGACTAACGCTAATCCCCATAGATGGCCACGACGCATAAAAAAAACCAGCTTGCTGGCTAATATCCCGGCTCTGAGGCCGAGACGACAGACGCTCTTTTGATCCTTGGTCTTGCTGGGCTGGAATTCAGGTTGAATACCCAGTTACATGACTTATTCCACATTTATTTTGTCGGCTAATGAGCTAGAATCACCTCTTAGGTATTAGCATAAATATTAGCTTATGTATTCAGGGCAGAGGGAGCCAATAATGAATTCACAATCCACACTGAAAGATCAAGCCGCTGATGAAGCCGGCTTCTTGCCCCTGGCAGACAATTACCCACTGTTATCGATGATTTCAACCGCGCTTAGCTGGGGCATTATTTTATTGATAATGCTAGCGAGCGCCTATTTCATGAATTGGGTTATTCTGCCGGTTTTTTTAATTCCGGTTTTTCTATTGCTGGCCACATTAAGCATAGTGTTTAGCTATTTCTCAGCAAAAGCTTGCAGCTATCGACGGGGTAGTTTTGACCTGATGTACCAACGCGGCCTCTGGTGGAAAAAGAAAACTGCAGTGAGCTTCTCGCGCATCCAGCATATTGATCTTTCCCATGGCCCACTAGAGCGCAAGTTTGGATTGGCAACCCTCAAATTCTTTACTGCGGGTGGCGCTCACTCGGATTTAACAATACCGGGTTTACCCAAGGCTGATGCGGAAACAATTCGCCAGCACATACTGGATTTCACTGAAGCTGAATATCAGTCCAAGCATGAATAATAGCTTAAATCACTGGCAACGACTGTCACCTTTTTCGGTGGTTTTCTTTATTGGAAAAACACTCATTCGACTGCTTAAAGACGCACTACCAACATTTGCACCCATGCTGGTTATTGTTTTTGCTTCCAATAATAAACTAACCGTGACTTTCGCTTTAATAATCGGACTCAGCCTGCTTATCATTGGCAGTGCCATTCTGCAGTTCTGGTTTTTTAAATATCGCCGCCAAGACGATAAAATTCTAATCAATGATGGAGTTTTTAAGAAAAATCATCGAGTGATTCATTTTGATCGGGTACAGAATGTAAATATTTTAACGCCGGTGTATTTTCGCCCATTCGGCCTAGTAGTCCTAAAAATTGAAACCGCTGGCTCAAAGGGTAACGAAGCAGACCTTGGCGGAATTCCAGCTACCACAGCCACCACTTTACGCACAGAAATATTGCAGCACCAGCAGACTACTTCCACACAAAGCAGTGACATTCCAGCAATCGACACCAGTGATGACGAAGGCAAACTGGTTGCCAGTGCTTCACTGAAAGACCTCGTTGCCTACGGGGTTTCCAGTAATGGGGTGTTTTTCTTGCTGGTAATTTTAGCACCGTTAATGGGTGTTTTCTTCGGTAGCTTTAAGGGTTTTTCACGCACATTTATCGAGCAGTTTATTATCCCAGTGCTGCAGTTTCTCGGTGATGGTCCCGGTGGCAAGATCAGCGCAGGCTTACTAATGATCACCTTTGTGATTGCGCTAATGTTCCTATTTTCAATTCTAGGTGCTATTTACCGCTACTATGGTTACAAACTTAGCGCCAAGCAAACATCGCTGAAACGCCACAGTGGCTTATTGACGCGTTTTGAAGAGTCACTGAAGATCATCAAAGTACAAACCTTTGTTACACAAAGCAATTTTATTGGTCGCTTGATACGCCGACAGAACATTATTTTCGGTCAGGTAGCCAGCTCGCATCTAGGTCAGCCTGGCAAGCGCAATGCCTTTATCATCCCGGCACGCACGCAGGCTCAAATACCTGAGTTGAAGAAGCTGGTGTTTGCCGATGTGCCTGATGATATCCCCGAACACGCCATCGACCGCCGCTATATTTTAAAAACCTGGCTGATCTGGTTTGTCATTCCAATGCTGGTTATTTCTGGCTACTACCTCACCCAGCAAAGCTATCGAGCTGCCGGCATCGCAGTCCTTTTTTCAATCATCATGCTGCCCCTAGTCTTCAGGCGTTGGCATATGTACCGCTTTGGGTATTCGCAAAGCTACGGGATATTTCAAAGTGGATTGTTCGGCTTTAAACGCACATTGTTTCCTTTATACAAAGTCCAACGCACAGAAATCCGCCAGTCACCCCTGCAACGCCGGCGCAAACTCGCCACCTTAAGAATTTCTTTAGCCGCCGGTGAAATCGTTATTCCCTATATCTCCTTGCAACAGGCAAACCAGTATTTAGAAAGTATACAGAGCGCTATTAAAACCAATCAAAAACCCTGGTTCTAATTGTTATTAAATTGAAGCTTCGCTAGTAGTTTTTGAGGTGCACTGCAAGCAGAGCTAAGCAACAAGCAACTTCACATCATATTGGCTGAAAAAACTATCTCGACTTACCAGACATAGTTTTTCAATCATTGCTTGTGCAATCAACATCCGGTCGAAAGGATCTTTATGAATTGCAGGTAATTTACCTGCGAGTTGTGCGTGATCAAAGTTGATATTAAGAGGAGTGAAACGATGCAGCTTTATCTCTTCAAATAAATTATCTGGAGCCTTTAGTTTCCCTGCGGCCTTTTTGATACTGATTTCCCAAGCCGAAACTGAGCTAACAAAAACAACATTGCTGCCATCTATAATGGCCACGCGCGCCTGAGCTGATAGTTTCGGGTTATTTTCCAAAGCCCAAATCAAAACATGGGTATCAAGCAGTAAATTCATTCGTTTTCAGGGAAAACAGGAGCGTTGTAAAAACTGTTTTCTATAGAGGGGTCATGAGCATCAAATTCTTCTGAGATTTCAACCTTCCCCTCCCAACTGCCTCCAAGCTTACGCACAGTGGTATCTGCCCGGAAAGGCGACAGCACGGCAACTGGTTTGCCGGCTTTACCGATGATGATTGGCTTATCTGTCTCCTGAACCCGCTTAATTAACTGGGACAAACTGGCTTTAGCTTCAGATATATTAGTGATTTCCATGGTTACATCCTAATAAGATATTAGTTAGTCTGGTCTGGTCTGGTCTGTTTGTCAATATTTAATTGGCTAAAATCTTATTTGGCGCTCCTGTCTAATGGTTCCAGTGGCTGCGAAATACGGAAGGTGTCTGTCCCAAGAAACCACTTTAAATTTGTTGCAGCGTTATAATCAATAACTGTATTGCCGGGCCCGAACCTTGCAGGTGGATTGCTCCATGACAATGGACTTGGCAGTTCTCTTATCGATACAAGAACAAGCCCCCGTCTTTTCAACTAAGACACAGGCCGCATTCTTATATAGCTCATCAGCCTCTTTCTTTAACTTTTTTTGTGCCTGGATAGCCTTCCGTTTTGCCATCTCTCGCTTAAATTTCAATGCTCGTTGTTCGGATTCTTTTATGCCTTCTTGGACCGAGTGATTAAAATCTTGTATAGCATTTTGCACCATTACATACTGAATAATGTCCGGAATTGAAACAACAAGACCAAAAGCTAACCCTGCAACTATCGCCATTTGAATCATTTTTTTGTTAGTCAACGCATCCCGCCTTTCAGAAGTCTATACTAAGAATATCTTACATCATAAGCCCTAAATGGGTAGCAGCCCTTACGATCCTATGTGGTGCCTACCCCAAGAAACCACACATACAACCCCGTACATTATTAATTGGGTGTAAATGGGTGTATGATTGGTTGTTATGATTAATATTAATAGCTTAAACATCACTACCACCTTGCTTTCTTTGGTTTCATCAATAGATGAATTCAAAGGCGCGTGGCGTGCATTAGGCACTCTAGCGCCAGAAAGACTGTCTGCATTAAGGCATGTTGCCAGCATAGAAAGCATTGG
>JAKITM010000136.1 GCA_021648045.1 Lysobacterales bacterium | reverse complement strand
ATATCAAACACCCAATGACCCGATATGAGGGTAGAGATATCATTGCCCCTAGCGGGATAAGTATGAAGCCATTTTTAGATGGAATTTCACAAGTTGTAAGAACAGACGATGATTGGTGGGCCTTTGAGTTATTTGGTAATGGCTATGTAATGCAAGGGGAATTCAAGGCAATGAAAGTTAGAACAGGTATGTTTGGTGACGGTAAGTGGCACCTTTATAATGTGGTTTCAGACCCATCTGAATCAAAACCATTAGAGGCTGATCAGCCTGAAAAACTAGCTGCAATGATCGCTTTATATGAAACCCACAAAGCCAAGAATAATATTATTGAGGTAGACAAAGACTGGAACCCGTTCCAAGCCGCTAGTCAATAACAAATTCGCGGGGCTTACCTGATAGGGTAAGCCCTTGGTTTTCTGGACTCTTGTTGGACTTTCTTAGTGCAGTTTGTCAAAGCTCTGGCATTAGGCTCAAGTGCTTGTAAAGATTTACTTTTTCAACTTGCCACTTAAAAGAATATATGAGCAAATGAAAGGGTATTGCTTTTTCTCACTCGGTTCCGATTCACGGGCCGTAACATCAGGTTGCTGTTCTAGGCGGGGCTGTATTTAAATACGATGATTTAATCTGCTGGAATAGTGTTAATGCTTTAGCCTGGTTCAACAAACTGGTTTTGACGCAAACATAGATGCAATTCACCACCTTACTGCGTCCAGGTGGTTGTAGCCTAGATATGAGTACCTAGTTACCAGGCCTGAGCGGCCTGGAGGAACAAATATTTGAAATTGGTCCAGCATTCCAACTACTGGTCTTAGATTGAAGAAGTTTAGATAGCTCTTGGGACGTAGCCGACCTCAGTGCATTATGGGCGATGCCGCAGCCGCTTACGGAGTTCATGTTTTCAGATAGCTTTGAATAGGCTGCCGCTGGGTAAAGCAGTCACTGTATCTTGTGGAATCAGGAAAATACTTAGAATTCACTGCTATCGTGTCTTGAATTCTTTGAAATTGCCCGCATAGATAGCAGACACCACAGTATTTAATATATATATGAAATATACCCTAGTATTATTTTTAAGTCTCCTCTCTTTGCAAATTTCAGCGCAAGAGACCCAAAACCCAAAGGCTGTATTGGTCACATTTGACCAGAAAACCGAGTTTTTGCGCATCCACAAAGACACCAATGGTGTAGCTAGTGCCTTGCAATTGGCAAATGCCAGGTATATTACAAATCACGGCGTTGCCAATAAGGTATCTGTAGATTTAATCAGCGCCGTGCATATTGCCGATAAATCTTATTATCAAAACTTGAATGAACTTTTTAAGACCTATGATGTGGTTTTATATGAGTTGGTTGCGCCGGAAGGAACCAGAGTCGGTGAAAATGTAGGGGATGAAAGTGTAGACGGTAAAAATGCAGGCGGTAAAAATATAAGCCTGATTACATCTTTGCAGAAGGGTATGCAAAATGTTTTAGGTTTGACATTCCAATTAGACGAAGTTGATTATTCAGCAAGTAATTTTGTACATGCCGATATTTCACCAACTGATTTTAAGCGGAGTATGGCTGAAAAGGGCGAATCCTTCTTATCTATGTTCGTGAAGGTATGGCGCGTTGGTATGCAGCAGCAAACGGCTAATAAAAATGCAGCGACTGATGTTCAGTTATTGCTGGCTTTATTTTCACCAACCAGAGAACGAGATTTAAAAGTCTTAGCCGCGCAGCAATTTAGTCAAATGCGCCCGACTCTAGATGCCCTAGAGGGAGAAAATGGTTCAACCATTATCACCACCAGAAACTTAAAAGCATTGCAGATTTTACGCCAAGAAATTGAAAAAGGCCACAAAAAACTTGCTATTTTTTATGGTGCAGCACACATGCCGGGGATAGAAGAAGGGCTGATTGAAGAGTTCGGAATGAAACTTGATCAAATCAATTGGGTGGATGGCTGGGATTTAAGGGTGCCTGTGATGGCGCCAAAAACAGTTGTGGAAAACGCTCCGTAACAGTTGCTGGTCATCAAATCAGCAAGGATTGCTCGAAAATGCTTGCGCTCCCATAGACTGCCCAAGGCTAATGCCAGTACAGGCTTCATTCAGTAGAATAAAGCAGTTGGCTCGGCTCATAGTACTAAGAATAGCCGCGCCCTAAATGGATAGACCAGCTAGGTACCGCAAAATGTTTTTGCTATCACTTCGCCTGCTTGCGGGGGAAGTTGGTAACGATCTTTTCCTTTTTGCTGCGTATAGGGGCCTTGTAATACCTTATGCAGGTCATGGAACGCCGTGAAGTCATTGTGATCTTCTGCAGCGCGTATCGCAGCTTCGATTTGGTGATTGCGCGGAATGTAAATTGGGTTGGTGGCTTGCATGTGTGTTTGTCGTTGTTTGTCGCTTTGGGTTTCATCATCTAGGCGTGTGCGCCATTGCGTTAGCCAGTCATCGAGTTGTTTCGGCTTATTAAATAAATTACGCAGTGCATCTTCGTGCTTTGTGCTTCTTTCGCATATTTGTTTATTTAAGCGTGAAAGATGGAAGAAAGTGAGCGTAAAATCGGCGCTGTTTGCCGCCATGGTTTCAAACAATGCTTCGATCAATGCTTTGTCATCGTTGCCTTGAGCGCTGTTGCTTAAACCGCATTTGGCGCGCATTCCAGGCAGCCAGTTATTTTCATAAGTGTTGATGTAGGTTTTTAAAATATTTTGCGCGATTTCAATAGCAGCTTCGGGGGTTTGTGCAAGCAGCGGCAATAATGTTTCCGCAAGCCGAGATAAATTCCAAAGCCCGATAGAAGGTTGGTTGTTGTAGGCATAACGCCCATTGCGGTCAATAGCGCTGAAAACTTTGTTGTGTGCATAGTCGTCCATAAATGCACAAGGGCCGTAATCAATGGTTTCGCCAGCAATCGACATATTGTCAGTGTTCATTACGCCATGTATAAAACCCAGTTGCATCCATTGTGCGATGAGTGCGGCTTGTCGATCAACGACGGACTGCAAGAAATTCGCGTAGGTGACTGCTGTGTTACCGGCTTGTGATTTGATTTGTGGGTAGTTGCGTTCGATCACATGGTCAGCCAGTTTTTTTACTGCATCTGTTTTGCCTTGCGCTGCGAAAAACTGAAATGTGCCTACGCGAATAAAGCTGGTAGCGATGCGGGTAATGATGCCTCCTGGCAGTAGTTGCTCTCTGTGTACGACTTCGCCGGTAGTTATTGCTGCCAATGCGCGTGTACTGGGTACGCCCAGTTTTTCCATCGCTTCGCTTACCAAGTATTCGCGCAGCACGGGGCCTAATGCTGAGCGGCCATCACCACCGCGTGAATAAGCCGTGCGGCCGGAGCCCTTTAATTGCAGATCAAAGCGCTTGCCATCTGGGTTAACAATCTCGCCCAATAAAATTGCGCGGCCATCGCCCAGTTGTGGGTTGAATTGAGAAAATTGGTGGCCCGCATAAACCATAGCCAACGGCTCGGCCCCAGCGGGAATAGTATTGCCAGAAAAAATCGCAACAGCTTTGTTTGGATCAAAATTATTGGTAGATAAGCCCAGCGATTCAGCAAGCTCTTGATTGAATTTAATCAGCGTTGGGTTGGCAACCGGTGTGGGCTTGGTTTTGGTATAAAACGCATCCCCCAATGTTATGAATTGATTCTCAAACGGGATTGTATTCATAGCTTTGCCTGTGGGAATAAAGGTAGGGCGTAGGTGGAGTTTTAATTCATGCTTGAACAGTTAACGACCCAGTAATCTATATTATCAAATCCCCAATCGTAGGGTGGGCATTTATGCCCACGAATCTGGCAGTAGCCGGCAGTTTTAGCCTAGATAAAACCCTCGGCAGTTACCAGACCTGAGCGGCCTGGACGAACAAATATTTGAAATCGGTCCGACTATAGATGCCCTGGAGGGGGAAAATGGTTCAACATAATTGCCCCATTGCCATGGTCACAAACCGTGGCCAGCGCGAAGCTTGTCGGAAGGATCGACCAGAATGATACTATTTTGCCAGAGTCTCGAACTCATGTCTTGGTATCAATTTAAGCAGTTGGGAGAACACAGTGTTATAATGAGGTATGGCCTGATTCCTTGTTGTTTTACAATGAGTTGTCGTGATTCTATTGTAACAAAACAAAGGGATTCAGGCCTATTTTTTTTACCTTTTTAACGGGACAGTAGTGAAAACAGGTATGTAATTGTATGGTTAGAGCTAGCATAGAACTCCAATAATTATGGCCCCAGATTGTAAAAAACATTACTTAACTACTCAACTACAGAAAAACAGAATATGAAAAACTACTTAATAACAGTAATAGTAATATTGTTTATGACAAATATTGCAAGTACAGCAATAGCTAGCAATAACCTTATTTTTCAAGGTGGATTTGAAGGCTCTGGATTTGAGCTGCCTTTTGTGGTGGCAGCAGGTAACACTACCAACGATGTATCCAAGGACATCACTGTAAACTTAAGCTCCACTACAGCCAGACACATTCACCTATGGGTACACAACCTACAGATGCTTCCTAATGATGCTGCCATGGCTTCATTTCAAGTCATAAACAATTTGGGGCAGTCTAGTACACCAGTTAAATTGAACAACACAGATGGGGTTGATACTGGCATAATAAAAATTCAAGACAATGCTAAGGCCTATGGTGGTATAGGCGAAGGCTTTCATACTTTGTTGTTGAGAATAGATGTAAACAAGCTAAAAAGACTAGGTACCAATATCCCACTGACTCTAACAAATAAGAACACCTTCAGGTTTTATCTACACAACGAAGCTTATGCAGAAGGAGCCTCGGCTTACCGAATTATCGGATTGAATGTGTACAACAGCAGTTATGACAGTATTTTATCTGGAGCTGCTAGATGGAATGGACCTGGCAATGCCAGTGATGCAGCTAATTATATAGCAAGTAATAGCTCGACTAACATAAATGAAGGTCTAGACCTGTGGGAAAACAAAACACTCTTAGCAAAGCCTGGAGAAAGCAGTATCCGAGCAA
>JAKITM010000135.1 GCA_021648045.1 Lysobacterales bacterium | reverse complement strand
TGAATGCTTTCTGGACATTTCTAATTAACCGTTAATAAAATTATTTTTTAGGACGCTTAGTGCCGTATTTAGAACGGCCCTGGCGACGATCGGCAACGCCGGCGGTATCCAGACTGCCACGAACTACGTGGTAGCGAACACCGGGTAAATCTTTAACACGACCACCGCGGATAAGTACCACCGAGTGCTCTTGTAAATTGTGACCTTCACCACCGATGTAGCTGGTTACTTCGTAACCATTGGTCAAGCGCACACGCGCGACCTTACGCAAAGCCGAGTTAGGCTTTTTCGGTGTAGTGGTATATACACGGGTACATACACCGCGACGTTGCGGGCAGCTTTCCAGCGCCGGAACATTGCTTTTATAAGCCTTTGGCTTACGCGGTTTACGCACTAATTGATTGATCGTGGCCATACTTTTCTAACCCTCAAAAAAACAAACGACAGCCCGAATTTATTACCCGGCCCGCCGAAGAGCGGAAATATTACAGTGATACGCACAAACTGTCAAGCACCCACATCCCCCTATTCTGGGATTCCAGGTGCTTGTCGAAACTCCGGCCCACGCGCCGGCTACATCGGATTTCGGTATACCGGCATTGTGGCCGGGCCGTCAATATTCGTGCCTTAAATCTAAATCACTGGTATATAAACTAAAATTCCAGTTATTACCTCGCCATTAAAAGCCGAGAACCCCGAAGGGGCGCGTAGTATAACAATGATTGTGAGGAATAGGAAGTGGATTTCATGAAATACCTTAGGCAAATGCGTAATAAGTTGTTTGCCCCTTTAAAAACAACCGGTTTTGCTTGGTTCTTACTGCAGCGGGCGGAATTGTGATGACCAATCAGCCATATAATATATATGCTGGTGTACTGAAGCTTCTGCTATATGTGCATTCTTCTACGCCAACGGGCCGCGATATACATGGGGAACTTTACGGATCTTCACGGGGTACCGGGTCGTAACCGGTATGACAGTTCTCTTTTTAACCGCAGTGGTATTAACCTCTTACTAATAAACCTGACAGTCATGGCAAATATTTAAACCTTTTAGTGATTCTTTACTGCTTAGAGGGATATAATCTCGATAATTACTGTCGAAGCCTTACACTTTCAATATTTAAAGGAGCACACCACCCAATGAGTAGCAAACAGATCAAATCAAAGGTACTTATTATCAGCAGCCTGTTATTTTTAATCAGTACTGGAATTTCCACACAAGCCGTTGCCGCAGAAACAAGTGCTACCCCGATAAAAGACGCGCTGGAAATGACGGTTTACAGCTCACCCACCTGCGGATGTTGCCATAAGTGGGTAGAAACTCTTGAGAAAGATGGCTTTACGGTAAGCGTACATAGTTCAGATGATATGAACAGCGTTAAACAATCATTTGGCCTGCAACCACACCTTGCTTCCTGCCATACCGGAACCATTGGCGGTTATATTATTGAAGGACATGTACCGGCAGCTGATGTACGCCGCTTACTCAAAGAAAAACCTAAAGCCGCTGGTCTTACCGCACCCGGAATGCCCCGCCACTCCCCCGGAATGCAGCCAGTGGATGAACAGCCTAAAGGTTACAATGTGCTGTTATTCGACAAGGAAGGAAAAACCACGGTATATACTAGTTACTAAACTTGAGCCAATGATATGTGGCTGGAGATTTGACTCTCCAGCCCATCGCTTAGTAGTTATACCGAACTAGGGAAAGTTCTTTTTAAATGTCATATTTCATAGATCGTTATAAGCAACTAATTGGTAAATTTCGCAACCAGAAACTGAATTTATCTACTGCAGAGTACAAACAACGACTTGAAAAAGAGAAGGCAGTTTATAAAGACTGTGAAAATGTATCCGACCTACCTGCAATCTTCAGATACTGGGCAGATACCCACCTTATACCCGTATTCAGAGAATTTGGCTTTGCTACACCTGAGCATTTCTTCTTCAAAGAAATTGTCCGCTATGCCAATATTTCAGGTACAAAAACTATTCGCATGATAAGTATCGGCGCGGGTAACTGTGATGTTGAAACTTACATAGCACAACACCTTATTCATGAAGGCATTCATAATTTTACGATTGAGTGTCTGGATATTAATGAGAATATGCTTACCAGAGGAAAAGCTTACAGCAAAGAGAATAATGTTGATAAATACATTACTCAGGTAATAGGTGATTTTAACAACTGGATACCAGATGGTAAATATGACATCGTGATTGCCAACCAAAGCCTCCACCATGTAGTCAATCTTGAGGGGCTATTTGCTGCTATTGCATCATCTTTAGTGCCTAATGGTCGTTTTATGGTATCTGACATGATTGGACGAAATGGCCACCAACGGTGGCCTGAAGCGATGGCTGAATTAATACCATTTTGGGATGAAATGCCCGAATCGTATAAATACAACCAAATATTAAAACGATATGAAGCGCATTTTCTTGACCATGACTGCTCGACCGAGGGCTTCGAGGGAATTCGCTCTCAAGATATTTTACCTCTGCTGATAAAGCGTTTTAATTTCGATCTGTTTCTACCTTTCGCCAATATCATCATGGTATTTATTGATCGGGCATTTGGTCACAACTTTAATAGTGATGCCGATTGGGATAGGGATTTTATTGATCGTATCCACAAAACAGATGTTGAGCTTATAAGCGCGGGGATAATAACACCCACACAAATGGTTGCATCACTTTGTGTTGAAGAAGTTGTGACCAGAAAACCAGGCCACCTCACACCCCAATTTTGCGTCAGACAATAAGCACTTAAACTCGGAACTCCCAATGCTAGGAGACCACAACACTCACAGGGTATCTTGAAGTAGCTCAGTGGCCCAATCAGGCAAGGTTTCCAGCCTACTTGCAAGTTGATTGTTTACAAGACAAGCAACTTCTTGAAACGGTTGGGCTAGTGATGAGTTATCGTATATCTTTACCTGATCCACCAGTTGAATCGCTGTACGGGTATGCTTCAGTGTTCTTGGTATGCGAGTTTTAATTTTTTCTACCGGAACATCATGACCACCGGTCTCAACTCGTTGTGCAACCCGGGCCTGATTGAGCTGTACTGATTGCAGATGAATAAACACCAGAATTACCTCATACCCCTGCGCTTTCGCTGAGGCCACAAAATCAATCTTTGAAGGGTGGGAAAATACTATTTCAAAACAGAACGAAACACCCCGAGCTAAAAGGTTTTTGCGTAATTGAGCGACAATTTGGCTTGCCAGGTAGCTGCTATCCTTTTTTCTATTAAGACTTTCTGCAACTATATCTGCGTTGACAAACTTTACCCCCAAGGGTTTCAGAAACTCGCGGTAAAAAGTGGTTTTCCCAGCACCATTACCACCAGCCAACACCCATAACTGCGGCCTGCCTTGCTTCACTTGGCTAATACAAACTCTCCGTCTTTAAAATACCCGGATTGTCGCTTACCATCAGCCTGTATTTTAACCAGCAAGCCTGAATCAGACGCACTGGCTTCATAGCGCACTTTTGCCGCACTTACAGAAGTGGACAAACTGCTATCTGCACGGCGCTTGCTTACCATTTTAAAGACATCAGCTGGTTCAATTGCTTTTGTGGGCAGTGCTTCTGCTTTAATAATGACATATCCACTCATAATAGCTTCAATATCAGAACTACTAGTAGACTCGGCAACCCGCTTTCCAAGATCAGCCCAGAACTTAATTTGCAGTGGGGTAGTTCGGCTTTGACTTTGTGCTGCGGCTTCGGCCTCTCGTACTAAGCGATCATCTAATCGTATTGGATGCGGCATTTTCAGCTCCTTTGCGAATTCGTATATTCATATGATGCATTATGCGTCAATATGTTGCATGTTGCAACATTATATCGAGCTTTTGAACGAGCTGTTCAAGATCGGCGTTAGTTTCGGGACAGACACGAATAGCATTAAATTATTTGAAAATCAAAAGAGAACATTATGGAGTATAGTGAAATGATGAACGGCTCTGGCATGTGGTTTGGCGGCATTTCAATGTTGCTAATTTTGCTACTAACAACATTAGCAATAGCCGCCTTAGTAAAATATTTGGTGAAGAAATAATTTCATTGTCATTGGTTAGGTAATTCTGTTATTTTTAGATCGTCATTATATACGACACCACTTGTCATAGATGGGGGAGCATAAAGACCGAAATGGGCTTGTGTTAAAAGTCCGTTGCCCTTTTTAACAACGGCACTTGAAACTAGTTGATCGTTTTGCCAGGCTTTTGCATATCCGTTTTGCTTATCAAAGTGAATTTCAATGCTTAGTTTTACCCATTGACGCATAGGGAATTTTATGGTTTTCGTTTGGAAAGTATATTCGCTTTGTGCGTTTTTTGGCACATGCATAAGATGTACAATTCCCTCATCGCTTAAGTTGACTAACACGGGATCCCAAGTATCAGATCTAGTATGATCTATTGTTGCAAAGCTAAACCACTCGTCCTTCTTAAATTTCATATCCAGCCAAACCCAAAATTCAATTTTAGCTGGAGTTTTAAAAGCCCTACCTTCTAATTTATAGAGCTGAATAGTTGGATAACCCCTGTGATTATTATTTGTAACTCTTGTACTTGGCGGTTTTTGCCCTAAAATAACTCCCTTATGCGCAAATTTGCCGCTGCGAACTCTTTGAGTTGATTGCTCATGAAAAGTTTTATCCTCAAATCTTTGTGGGGTAATATAAAAACCCTTAAAATCATCAATAGATTCAAAACTGGTTTGATAGGTACGAGGGGAATAATTTGCATCTTGCGCAAGACTATTTTGAGAAAAGCCCAAAATGGAAAGTGGAATAATCATCAATCTTATCATTAAATTAAATTACCTTATCAAAATCGCTCTAAAATCATTAACATTGGTTGAGGTTGCGCCTGTGAATAGCAAGCATAGGGTTTATTAAGAAGTATTAGTAGCTATTGTTTCGTAAGCGCAAAGTAAACCCCACCCTGTTTTCCTGAACGATTTTCAGTCACTCTATGCTTCTGATGAACTAGGAGCAATAAGCAATGCAAAAAATGATTCCCTCGCTGACCCAGCGTCAGCGTTATTGGCTAGAACATATTCAGGCC
>JAKITM010000134.1 GCA_021648045.1 Lysobacterales bacterium | reverse complement strand
GAACACAGTGTTATAATGAGCCATGGCCTGTTTCCTTGTTGTTTTACAATGAGTTGTGGTGATTCTATTGTAACAAAACAAAGGGATTCAGGCCTGTTTTTTTACGTTCTTAACGGGACACTAGTGATAGTTAACCTATTTTATTCCAGCACCATCTTATTCCATCTACTACCCACAGCCACAGAAATACTCACACGATTCCCACCAGATGCACCTATAGTAAATTCATTAACAGATCCATTGTTACAAAAGACCTTTCTGGGGATTTTCGTGGTTTTTTTAATTATGTTGATTTGGCAGATGAGCTGGCTTAAAGGACAGAAATAACTAATCTCATAAACTCTAAAACAAGCAAAACTCACTCTTGTTAATTCAGGCGGTTATATTTTTTTAGAGATAATCTCATGCGAACCAGTATATTTATTGCATTTTTATTAATAACACAGAGTGCGTTTGCAAACACCTTCGAGCAGGACATTGTGCGCGCTGCAAAAGAGCGTGCTACATATAACATAAGGTACGACGGAGCATATTTTTCAATTAAGTACCCAGGTGGTGATGTGCCTGCAGATATCGGTGTCTGTACAGATGTAATAATTCGAGCTTACCGTAAGTTAGGAACTGATCTGCAAAAATTAGTCCATGAAGATATTGACAACAATTTTAACAAATATCCATCAAACCGAATTTGGGGTTTAACTAAGCCTGATAAAAACATCGACCATAGGCGCGTTCCTAATTTACAAGCATTTTTTAAGCGGCATGGTACAAGTTTGCCCATCTCAGAGATTGCAAACGATTATAAACCTGGCGATCTTGTAACCTGGATGCTGCCAAAAAACTTACCCCATATAGGCATCGTCATAAACAAACTAGACTCCAACACTGGCAACCCTTTAATTGTTCATAATATTGGCAGTGGACCTGAAACATCAGATATTTTATTCAGTTATAAAATCACCGGGCATTATAGATATGTGCCAAATAAGTATAACCACGGCGTAGAATTAACTCAGTAATCCAAGCTAACTACTTCTGTAACTACCACGCCGTAGTTCATTAATTCTCGGCAGAGCGGCGGGGCGCTCGATTTTAATAATACAAGTATGGGCAAGCTCATTAGTTTTGAAACACACCAATATATTTAACATTCTCACAATATAAAGCTCGTCCACACGGCTGCATAAGAACTAAATTATTGGCCATATGTTGCAACTGACCTTCGTTGGGAGCTGGTTATTCCTTTTATCAACTATCTTTTGGTTGGTATCATTGTAGAGGAAGGCACTACTAAATTATTTGACTACTTACCGGAATATATGAAATAGAGCGGTTAAAGCCATTTAATTTAGAACAAGTCGTAAACCAACACTTGCCCAATAGACCGTTTCCTGAAGAAAATACTATCAAGGGTTTTCAGTTATGCTGCTTTTATGCCCATGTCGATATGCGTATAATGTATATTATGTTAAATAATATACTATAGCTGTGTAGTATTGACGATTCCGGGTGAATATTTGCTGTATTGCCCAGGGGTACAGGCACCTCTAAATGACGCTTAACCGTGGGCATAGAGAGCTGTTGCTATAGATCATGTTAATAATTAAAGTGAATTATTATTAGCATATATATCATTGTCTTATGAGGCATATCTAATCTATTTCTAGATTGCTATGAAATCAAAAGAATAATATACAAGTTGGCTAGAGTTAACTAATGAAGCTGTTTCTGGGCTTTTGTGTTGTGAATTGGGTATAGATAGCAGCAATAGTGCTGTTGGGCTGAGTTAATTAGAATGATATTCAGGAAAAAGGAACTCTTAGGTGCTAAAGAGAGAAAAAGGCGAATCTTGTAAAAATTCGCCTGAAGTCTGGGTGTGTGAGTTGGTTAAAATCTTATCCTCGGAGTCTGAGTCGAGCCCGAACTAATCCAACAATACATCTTTGAACCAGACCACCCTTACCTGCTGTCCCTGTTGAGTATATCCAACCAGATTTAATCCGCTCGCTGGCCAGACCGCTTGATGGGATAAATCAGTCAAGTTTGGTGATTCCACAACTGTTGCCATCCCCGCTGCAGCCTTCTTAGGATTATCGGAGACCCAGTGTTGTAGGTTATCACGACAGTTGACGGCCAAGTGTCGGGCTATAGATTGGCGCCGGTAGTCAGGTAGCACTAGGCAGCGGAAGAAATACAGGTCACAACGAAGGGGTTGGTAGTGAACTTTAAAAGCGGTACTTACAGCAATGAGTTCGTCACCGTCGATTGCCAGCGTACACAGTTGTTCAAGTCGTGTAATAAACGCAGCTTCATCTGGCAAAATATTTAATATACGCCAAAAGTCTTTAGTTGCTGTTTGCCATTTTTCCGGGCAGTTTTGCCACACATTAATGTACTTAATCTCACTGTTGGTCAAAATGTTCTCCGGTTACTTTATAAGTAAGAGCAAAGAACCTAACGAGAATCCACACTATATAGTTGATATGTATGGATTTTATAGAAATGCCCCAATATAAACAGGTTTGTCTGCAGTGTTGAGCTACTAGAATTTGCTAGCGCAACACTGATTAATTATTATTCAGGTTACTACATTTTCGCTCGAAGATCAGTCTGACCCCAAGGTTTCCTATTAATACAAAATAGAGTGCTGTTTTGAATAACTTTTTCGTAACAAACATTGCTTGGCCAAAAAACTACTTTGTAAAATTCAAAATCGCAAAATCGGTGCATTGCCTGCCGGTACTGAAGCATTGAAAGAACACCCCTACCCTCATAGATAATGGTAAAATAAACTTTCAAAGCTGTTGAACTTCAGTAATTTCTGATAGTCTACTGCGCATCGAATCAATAAGAATGATGGAACACTTGGTATTTTGATCTCTCCTAAACGACTAGCTTACTTATTAATTGTATTGATTGCGCTGCAGTCAGTTACAGTCGTGGCTGAAGATGACCATCAGGCGCACCAAAATGGTGATCAGCACCTGCAACTTGATAAAGACCATGAGCATCAGGATCCTGCTGAGACAGTTAGCGATGATGTAAGTACTGCTATTGCACAAGGTGGCGATTTAGACTGTCATCACTGCTGTCACTGTCATAGCCCTACTCAACTAGAATTTCTTTCGAATAGTAATAATTTCAATTACGCCAGGATATTCGGGCTTCCTTCCGATTACCTGTTTAACTATATATCCAAGCCTTTGTCTCCCGCACTACGCCCCCCAATCGTTTAATTACAAACTACTACAAACTTAAGCTGTAATAATCGATTTTGTCGATTTACTGGCTTATCCGTTCGTTTGTGTACAGGATTTAGTGATTTTATTCACTGAAATCCGAGCACTATTATCCAAATCGCAACCCTTTCAGAGGGAATACTGTGAAATATGGAACTGAACGCACTGTAGGTATTAACAAACACACTATAAACCGCCCTTTGTGGCATGTGATACACGTTAGTGGGAACGATTTTATGATTAGGCATATTTTTAGAAGATTTATAGGTTTTACGAGCTTTACGCTACTCGGCCTGTGTGCGCCAGCTTTGGTATTTGCGCAGGCGGATAATTTTAACTGGGATAGCTGGATACTTACCCAGGTTGAACAGCACCCGGATATTGTTGCTGCCCGGGAACAAATGAACTCGACTTATTCACTGGCAGAGGCGCGCGAACGACCTTTGTATAACCCCGAGCTTGATACCGAATATGAGCGCGAGGGTAACAGTAATAATTACCGGGTGGGCTTAAACCAGACGCTGGATATCTGGGGTAAACGCAATACCAGAAAACAACAGGCTGGTTTTAGTCGTACCGCCGCTCAGCAACAATATAGGTTTGCCATCCAACAAAAAATTGCTGAATCATTACAAGCTCTAATAGAGTGGCAGGCTGCCAGCAAGCAGTCGGAACTGGCACTTGCGCAAGAAACACAGATGGAGACTTTGATATCGCTGGTAACCGATCGTCAACTTGCTGGAGACCTTGGCCAGGTTGATGCCGAGCTTACCTTGCTGAGTTTTTCACAGAGGTTAAATGCTACAGCTCAGGCGCAATCCCGGCTTAGACAGGTTGAGGCACGGCTGCAGGAGTTGCTCCCGGACTGGAGTGCCAACGCTAATAAAATACCGGAAAACTTATGGGTAACTGATAAAGTCTTTAGCACTAGCCCTGAACAAATCAAGCAATGGCTGAATTCACATAATGCTGTGATTGCAGCTAAAGCTGACTGGGAACTGTTACAACGCAGCGCCCAGCTTGCCAACTTGGAAACCAAAGCTGACCCCACTATCGGCCTCAACGCAGGCAAATCTGCAGGCGATAATGTGATTGCCCTGAACTTCTCGATTCCTTTACATATCCGCAATAACTTTAATGCTGAGGCACGCGCTGCCAATCAGCAAGCACTGGCTGCCGAGGCACAGTACATGGCAACTAAACGCCGCCAGCAGTTTGCAATAGTGGCCAGTAAGGCTTCCTTACAGGAATACCAACAGCGATATCAACGCTGGCAGGGTTTGATGCAAGGGCGTGGTGAACGCAGTGGCAGCTTGCTGGAAATGCAGTGGCAAAGCGGCGACCTAAGCACCACAGAATACCTGCTTGCCTTGCAACAACGCAGCGAGGGACTGGCTGCCGGTATTGAGCTGGGTACACAGTTTTACCTAGCCCGGATCGACTGGCTGTTTCAGACCGGACAACTCAAAACTGCTTTGCAGCAACTAACCCAATAATTAGGCTATCACTATGAATATTATACTAAAAACATTAATACTTGCGTTGCTGTTAGCTACTATGAATTTAGCTTATAGCGCTGAGGATGAACACGAGCATTCCGAAACCGAGGAAGCTACTGCGGAAGATGCACATCAGGATGATGGCGATGAGCATGATGAGCACGGTGAATCTTCTGAAGCCGCTGTTGTGAGTTTGACTACCAAACAGTTATCTTTGGCAGATATCAAAGTTGAAGTACTGGATGCCAGACCAATGGATTACCGGGTTTATGCACCGGGAGAAATTAAGGCTAATGGCTATACCAGCTACCTAGTCTCACCCCGGGTGGATTCGGTAGTGCTTAGGCGCCATGTGGCATTGGGTGATCATGTTGAAAAAG
>JAKITM010000019.1 GCA_021648045.1 Lysobacterales bacterium | reverse complement strand
GTTGGCGATACCAATGGCAGGGATTTTACGAATTTCTTTTTTCATAATCCATTTCACTGACAGGCCGATCCAGCCATAAAGCAATAAAATGTCGTACTGACTCTGGTGATTGGACACCACCACATAAGCCTGAGCATCTGCCAAGTGCTCCCTACCGTTGACACTTACCAATGCCGGAGTCAACCAGGCACAAACTTTAGCCCATAGCGCTGAAGGGTATTTGGAGGCTTTTTCTTTACTGATAAATACGGCTGTTAAAATAACAATAGTCGCCATAATAACGGTCCAGACGGCTATTAGCGGCAAATAAATTAGCCAGACATAGAGTTGCCAAGGTATGAGTAAGTATTTTTTCAGGAAACTGCGCATAGATTTAATTGTCGCACCCTGCCCGCTTGCTGTCCAACAGACTAAGTTGGGATTTTTAAAACAAAGCGCCAGAAACTTTAGACTCATCCCTAACTTTCGGCAGGGGCATAAAGCGGGTGATTTTGTTATAGTTAGGGATTAGCTCAATAAACTACAGGAAACAGTAATGAATAAACATTTTCGTTTACGCACCATTCCCTTAGCATTAATTACCAGCTTGGGTCTTTACGCCTGTGATAGTAATACCGAAAACACTGCGAGCCCCGTAACTGTGCAAGAGGATGCCCAGACTGCACCAGCGCCAGTAGTCGAGCCAGTAGTAGCATTACTCAGCGGTATCGACATGCAAGGCTTTGACACTTCCGTCCGGGCTCAGGATGATTTCTTTCAATATGTTAACGGCACCTGGTTGAAGGATAAAGAAATCCCAGCGGATAAATCCAACTACGGCTCATTCACCAAATTGTCGGATGATGCGGAAATCAACATTCAGGCGCTTATTAAAGAAGTCAGCCAACAACAGGATTCCTCCACGGGTTCTGCCGCACAAAAAATCCGTGATTACTACAATAGCTATATGGATAACGAGAGCGCGAATACTAGCGGCTTAAAAGGCATCGCTGCTGAGTTAGGTGCGATCAACAGCATTAACAACTTAGATGGCTTCTACCAACTGGTTGGGAAACTTTCAGCCTACGGTGTCAATGCACCCTTTGGCAGCGGTATTTTTTCCGATTTAAAAGATCCAGACACCAATGTGGTTTACCTTGGAGAGGCCGGCTTAACCCTACCCGACCGTGACTATTACCTCGAAGATGCGGATCGCTATATAAAAGCCCGCGATTTATACAAGCAATATGTAGCGGATATGCTAACCCTTGCCGGCATTGAAGATGGAAAAACCATTGCCAATACGCTACTTGCATTCGAAACGGAACTGGCTGAAGTCAGCTGGACCAAAGAAGACAATCGTGATTCGGTTAAGCGCTATAACCCCAAGACCTTGGATGAATTAAAAACGCTGGCACCAAAAGCCAGCTGGGAAGCCATGTTTGAAGGCTCCGGCCTATCTCTACGAGATAAGTATATTGTCGCCCAGCCCAGCTACTTTGAAGCGGCCGATGATATTGTTGCCAAGCTTGATATTAATAGCTTGAAAAACTATCTTATATTTCAAACCCTCGATGCCTTCGCCCCAGTGTTAACCGATGCATCATTTGATTCATGGTTCGCTTTCCACAGGCAGGGTCTGCAAGGCGTGCCAGAATCGCGGCCACGCTGGAAGCGAGCTATCGCCTCTATTAATGGCAATATGGGTGAAATACTCGGCCAGCTTTATGTGCAAAAACACTTTAGTCCGGAATCTAAAGCACGCATGGTGGACCTGGTAGACAATCTAAAATCAGCCTATGGTGATTCAATTATTACACTGGACTGGATGAGTGAAGAAACCAAACAGGCTGCATTAGACAAACTCTCCAAGTTTTACACAAAAATAGCCTATACCGACAGCTGGCGCGATTACACTAAGCTTGAAGTGAAAGCCGGTGATTTAATCGGAAACATTAAACGCTCAGCCGAATTTGAAATGCAGAGACAACTAGCGAAACTCGATAAACCTGTGGATAAAACCGAGTGGTTTATGACTCCACAAACTGTCAATGCCTATTACAACCCACCGTGGAATGAAATTGTATTTCCCGCTGCAATTTTACAACCGCCCTTCTTTAACCCCGATGCAGATGATGCTGTGAACTATGGTGGCATCGGTGCTGTAATCGGTCATGAAATCGGTCATGGTTTTGATGACCAAGGGCGCAAGTTTGATGGCGATGGCAACCTACGGGATTGGTGGACTGAGGAAGATACAGAAAAATTCGAACAACGCCGGGCTAAACTTGCCAGCCAATACAATAGCTTTGTCGTTATTAATGGCCTGACCATCAATGGTGATTTCACTTCCGGTGAAAATATCGGCGACCTCGGCGGCATGTCTATCGCCTACAAGGCTTATAAATCCTCACTAAATGGTCTTGAAGCGCCGATACTTGACGGCCTAACCGGCGACCAGCGTTTTTTCATGGGTTGGGCGCAAGTCTGGCGGCGTAAATACCGTGATGAAGAATTGGAACGCCGTCTGACCGTCGACCCGCATTCCCCGGCAAAGGCACGCGTCAATGTCACCCTTTCCAACATTCCCGAGTTTTATGCAGCCTTTAATATAAAGCAAGGCGATGCGATGTATCGCCCACCGGCTGAACGGGTAAATATCTGGTAACTTATGTTTTCTGTTAAGACACAGAACGGTCGCTTATTGCGGCCGTTTTTTATTTTAAATAATAAACACCCAGTTGCGACCTTTCTCTGCCGCCCTGCGTCATAGACTTATATGAGTGAATCAATATTCCAGCTGAAATTGGAGAAGCAGTTGTTGCGGGATGCGCAGCAAGGCAATCAGCTCGCCTGTGAAAAGATTTATCGGCTTTACGCATCACCGGCATATAGCCTGGCAAGACGCTTATTGGTTTGTCCGGAACATGCCAAAGAAGCAACGCAAGATGCCTTCGTTTCCGCCTTTAGGCGTTTATCTAGTTTTGAGGGCGAAGTTCCCTTTTGGGCGTGGCTGAGAAAAATCGTTAGTAATGCATCCATTGATATGATTCGACGGCGTAAACCAGAGGTTTCTCTGGATGCCATCAGTGGTGATGCACACCACCCGAGTGTCACAGATAGCGCAGCGAACCAGTTATTGCTGGAGCAATTATTATTAAGCCTGTGTGATGATGACCGAGTAATTGTCTGGCTGCACGATGTTGAAGGATTTAAGCACCATGAAATAGCCAGCCAACTGGGACGCAGCGTCAGTTATTCCAAAACTCGCTTATCCCGCGCCAGAGCAAAGCTCTTATGTTTTGCGGAAAAAGAAACACCAGCTCCGATATCCGCAGCGCGTAAATTTAGCCCGCTGATGAAGGCCACATAAAGATGAGTAATGAAACAATGAACAAAGTACAAACACTATCAGACCCCTGCCAGTTGCGGTCGCTGCCAGCCTACGATGCGCCCGATGATTTATGGGATTTATGGCCGAGCATCCAAGCTCGTCAGGAAGAGGCCAATACTTCAAAGACAGTTCGTCGGCCTTTCCAGCTGGCACTGGCTGCCAGTGTGCTTTTGGCTTTGTTCCTGATTAATCAGCTCTATATGCAAAACCCTGCTGAACTTACTGCTCCTGGGAAAACCGAAAGCCTCAACCCTATCGCAGGCATGCATACATCAGAGAACGACACTAAATATATACCGCCCGACAGTATTTTGGGTGAAAACCAGAGCCAACGACTGATCGCCATGTCGCAAAAACTGGAAGATGAAATCGCCAGTGATAAGAATCAAAACAGCCCGGTATTAGCCGCAAACGCCATCATAATTGCTGAGCTAGAAGACATGATTGCCGTTATTGATGAACAACTGGCTAGTCAAAACACAGACACCGAGCTTTGGTATCGCCGAGTCACCCTGCTCGCCGACCTGTCTGCGGTATACGCACAGAACCGTAACTTGTATTACCGCCAATATGTTGGCCTTTAATGTGCGGAATTTTAAGACACTAGAACTTAAAAATGGAGAAAATAATGCCACTTAATTTAAACACACTTAGCTTAGGCCTTCTGGCAATATTTGCCTTCGGCTTATTTCCCAACCAGGTTTCAGCAGCGGAAACCCTCAGTGTTATCGACGAGGCCAGCCCTGCTCAAAAACAAGAGCTTGAGCAACAGAAGCTTGAGCTTGAGGCTCAGCGAACCGTGTTAGATCAACGCCGAGCTGCACTGGAACTAGCAGTTACAGATATGCAAAAGGCATCTGCAAAAATGGCTCGCTTAAGCCATGAAATGAATCTGGGGAGTGATTTTAGTGTTCAAGTCATTCGCTTAGAATCCGAGGCATCTGTGATGTCTACTCAATCCGCATTTATTGGTGTTGTGATCAACCAGGATGGCGAAGATAATGGTGTTGAAATCATTGGCATAACGCCGGATGGCCCTGCCGACAAGGCCGGCCTGTTAAAAGGCGACCAGGTTTTAAGCATCAATGGCACTGACCTTCTGCTTTCGCCCGGTTTTAAACGCATCGACATACTTCAACAAAACCTCAGGCAAGCGCAAATTGGAGATACCGTTGATTTAACTGTCCTAAGGGATGATAAAGCCATCAATTTAAGCGTTATTGCCGGAAAACGCAATCCACTGGGCTTGCACACTCTCATTCGCCCGGGACAACCACCACAGCCTCCCATGCCACATGCGCTAAGCCAAACACTGAGCACAACTGGAATCACACTGCCTGATTCTGATAAATTAGTCTTAATTCAACGCTCATTGACCGATGCTGGTGATTTAATGGGCAGCAAACAGATTATCGTCCAGGTTGAAGGCCGAGATGGCATGGTATCCGGGCTTGCGGGTGGGGAAATGGAACGCCACATCAAGTTACTCGAAAAGCGTCTAGAGAACATGGAAATTGACATTGAAACCGTTGATTTTCGTGGTTCTCCGGATATGAGTAACTTTGAGGTGATTATCGGCCAGGCAGCTGAAAATGCGATTTTCTTTTTCGACCGCAATATGGTGCGCGGCTTGGAGCTTGCCCCGTTGAACCCGGAGCTTGGAAAATATTTTCAAGTAGATAGCGGTGTACTGGTATTAAGTGCAAGAGAGGATAATTCCCTCAACCTCGCTGCAGGTGATGTAATTACAGCAGTGGGTTCACAGGAAGTATCCCGACCAGCTGACCTGATGCGCAATTTGCGCTTTTTGAAAGATGGAGAAAAAATTAGCCTGGAAGTCATTCGCAAAGGGCAGGCAGAAACTATAGAAAGCCAGGCGGTTGATAAATCCATACAGCGGATATCTTCGCCGCAAATGCATTAATCGGTGAATGGCGTTAGCCCGGCATTAATGTCGGGCTAACGGACTCAGGTCTAATGGTATAGTGCTATTACAGTGGAATTGCATCTATTCATTGACGACCCTACAGGCTAAATAGCATCATCAATCATTTTGATGCTTTGTTCCTCAACTTCCCGAGCCACTTCCGTTAGGGTGTCGCTATCACTGAGCATACCCAGCATGGCAGTGGCGTGTTAAAATTCACAAGATTATCAATCTATCACGCAGTGAGCATATCTGGATGTCAGCTAATTCCCCCAAAGTCGGTTTTGTCAGTCTTGGCTGCCCGAAAGCCCTGGTCGATTCAGAACGAATCTTGACCCAGTTACGAACTGACGGCTACCAGATTTCGGCCAGTTATGACGACGCCGATTTGGTGGTAGTCAATACCTGTGGTTTTATCGACAGTGCCAAAGCCGAGTCTCTTGAAGCGATAGCTGAAGCGCTGGAGTCTAATGGCAAAGTTATTGTCACCGGCTGCATGGGAGCCCAGGCAGAAGAAATCACCCGCGTACACCCCAAAGTACTGAGTGTAACCGGGCCAGCGCAATACGAAGATGTGGTTAGCGCTGTGCATCGTTTTGCACCGTTCAGTCGCTCACATGACCCTCATATTGACCTGATTCCACCACAGGGAATTAAGCTCACACCCCGGCATTACGCCTATCTGAAAATTTCTGAGGGCTGTAACCATAAATGCACATTTTGCATTATTCCCGATTTGCGCGGGCGTTTAGTGTCACGCCCCATCGGCAGTGTTCTGGAAGAAGCCGAGCGATTGGTGAAATCCGGTGTTCGTGAATTGCTGGTGATCTCACAAGACACCAGTGCCTATGGTTTTGACCTAAAATACAAACTGGATTTCTGGAATGGTATGCCGATTAAGTCGCGTATGCTGGAGCTTTGTGAAGCCCTTTCCAGCATGGGGGTATGGGTACGCCTGCATTATGTTTATCCCTATCCGCATGTAGACAACATTATTCCACTGATGGCGGAAAGAAAAATATTACCGTACCTGGATATCCCCTTCCAACATGCTAGCCCGCGGATTCTCAAAGCAATGAAACGCCCGGCTGCAGCTGCTAACACCCTAGCAACCGTTAAACGCTGGCGGGATATCTGCCCAGATATTACCATTCGCAGTACCTTCATCGTTGGTTTTCCAGGCGAAACCGATGATGATTTTGAAATGCTGCTCGATTTTCTCAGTGAAGCACAGCTTGACCGCGTCGGCTGCTTTCAGTATTCACCGGTAGACGGAGCACGGGCCAATCAGCTGGATAATCCCGTTGCGCCAGAAGTCATGCAACATCGTTGGGAACAATTGATGGAGCTACAAGCCGGCATCAGTCACGACCGGTTGGCTGCTAAAGTAGGTACCCAGATAGAAGTTCTGGTCGACAGCGTTGATGGCCAACAAGCGGTTGCCCGGTCCTGGGCAGATGCGCCAGAAATTGACGGCTTGGTGCATATCAAAAATGCTGGGGACTTGCAGCCAGGGGATAGTTTGCAAGTATCGGTTAACGCCAGTGATGATTACGACCTTTACGCAGACCTTGCTAAATAACCGGTATTTTCGGAACTTATACCCCAATGAAACAGCTTGCCCCCACTTCCCAGTTGCTGATGCGCAGCCTACCGCTATTGCAGGAAATGCAGGCCGATTCACTCTTGATTATAAATCCGCCGGCAGATTTATTCTGCCATGAACTGCTTGATGCAGGGATAAAAAAACTATCTATATTGTCTTCTGATTACCATACATATCAATATACTAAAGAACAATCAAAAGAATATACATTAAATATAGGTTTTACCTCAGAGTTCATTACAGAAAGCAACAATCGAACCGACCTTGCGATTGTATACCTGCCCAGAGAAAAACCGTTCCGGGATTATTTGCTGAGCCGAAGTCTGGATACATTGGGTCCACGGGGGAAAATTTGGCTAGTCGGTGAAAATCGTGCCGGGATTAAATCAGCAGCAAAACAACTGGCTAAAATGTCAGCCACCACTGTTTCTAAGCTGGATAGCGCTCGGCACTGCAGCCTGCTGGAAACCCAACTTAACAATGCCGTGCGACCGGCGCACGACGCTCAATCCCAAGCTCAGCCGGCATTCAGCCTGCGTTTCAACCAAAAGGATTGGAGTTTTACTACCCTGCCCGGCGTTTTCAGCTATGCCAAGCTGGACCCCGCCAGTCGGATGTTATTACAAAACCTAGAAGAACTACCTGTCTCTGGACATGTACTTGATTTTGCCTGCGGCAGCGGCGTACTGGGTATTTGTGCCAGTAGCCTGCGCTCCAACATACGCCTAGATTCACTCGATGTGAGCGCCATGGCATTAGCGAGCACCGAAATCAATTTAAAGCAAGCTGGATTAGCAGCAGACACGACCCGACTACTTGCATCGGATGCCTACTCTGAAGTGAAGCAGCGCTATAATGCCATCATCAGCAATCCTCCTTTTCATCGCGATAGTCGGCAAACACTGGAGGTTAGCGAGGCATTGATACACCAAGCACCATTACACTTAAAAGCTAAGGGGGAACTTAGAGTAGTTGCTAATCGTCACCTGCCCTATCTGGCGCTTTTCGAGCAAACCTTTCGACAGGTTAAAGTTTTAGCCTCGGATCGTTATTTTCATGTGATTCAAGGAAAACATCCCCTTAGTCATCGAACTTAAATTCACCCTGTGGGTCGTATTCCTGAATCAGTGGATTGATGCTGGACATTAATCTTATATATACTAGACTCATCATTGCCTTAACCGAGACAAATAATGAAAAAGCCAACAGTATTAAAAACAACCACTCTATCCCTACTTGCTCTTATGGCAGCCCTGGCACTAGCTGGCTGTCAAGAGGAAGCTCAACAAGCACTGACTGCTGAAGAAAAAATTGTAGCTCCCGATGAGCATGTCAAAGGCTTGCTTAAAAAAGCCGGCGCAATCAATAAGCCCGTTTTTTCACAGCCGACCTCTCAACCAGAGGCTGAGCCGCTGAATGGAAATGCAGAAATTGGTGCTAATATGAACACTATTATTTTTGACGGCAGTAGTGAAGAAGCCTTTCAGTACGGCCTAGATGAATTTCAATCCATTGCCAATGATATGGAAATCAGCGCACTGAATGGCGCCATCAGTTTTCTGAAAGTTTACGATATTGCCTCCCGAGGCAATACCGAGAAGTTATATAAGAACCTCGATGGTTATACCGCAGAACAAATTGTCGATCGCGCGTCTAAAATCCGTAAAAAATAATCAATCACACGGGGTGGGTGCTCATTACCCACCCCGCATTACCTACTATATTAATATCAGTTTATTAATACCTGCTTATAAATCACTGCTTAGTGCACCCAGTGCAAATTTTTGGCTTTTTGTTCCCAGTATTGCATCGCCTCTGACTGCCAGGTATCGCCACCGGGCAATTCAAAGTAAAACTGTTCTCGCTGCACTTTTTCTGGAGCAATTTGGTTCATGCTGTCGGCTTCGTACAAACGCCCGTTGAGCATGCTGTAAACCACAAATTCCGAGCGTCTAATATCTTCCAGTGGATTGCCTTCTACGATGGCAAGATCAGCCAATTTGCCAACTTCGATAGAGCCGATATCAGCATCCATACCCAAATAACGGGCACCATCAATGGTTGCGCCCCTATAGGCCTCCCAGGGGGTAAATCCACCCTGAGCCATCATCCACATCTCCCAATGCGCCGCAAGACCTTCACGCTGGCCATGTGCGCCAATCTGCACTGCAATGCCAAGTTCACGCAGTTGGTGGGCTGTTTTAGCTACAACGATATGGTTGTACTCTGAATCCGGCGCATGTTGGCGCCTGATGTTACCCGGAATAACAAACCTCTTCGGCACAAAGCGCATCAACTGTTGGTTTTCCCAAACATTAGTACGATCATACCAGTAGGTTTCACCGGAAAGCCCACCGTAGGCCACTCCAAAGGTCGGCGTATATGCCACCTTGGTTTGCGACCATAGCTGCTTAACATCTGCATAGACCTTATCAATCGGCAACGCATGTTCAATGCCTGTGTGACCATCCACAATCATAGTCATATTGTGCTGAAACTTACCACCACCCTCAGGCACTACCAGCATTCCCAGTTTTCGAGCGGCTGCCAACACCTGTTGTTTTTGGTCACGCCGGGGTTGGTTATAGCTTTTTACTGAAATCGCACCCGCATCTTTTAATCTTTGCAAATGGAACTCTGCATCTTCCAGACTATCAATTTCAGCGCGGAAACCTGGCACACTAGAACCGTATAAGATGGTTCCGGTGCTGTAAATTCGCGGTGCCAGCATCTGTCCTGCTTTTTGCAGTTCAGCAGCGGCAAAAATCTCAGTAGTATCATTTGAAGGGTCGTGTATCGTAGTCACCCCGAAAGAGGCATTCGAAAACTGCATCCAATTTTGCTGTGGCAGCACTTCCCGATTAGCCATGCCACCATGCGCATGCACATCAATTAATCCAGGAACAATAGTTTTACCACTGACATCCAATACAAAAGCACCATCCGGAATAGTCACGCTGGCGCGTGGCCCGACCGCAGAAATACGATTGTCCTTAATAACAACCACACCGTCTTCAATGACTTCCTCGCTACTGTCAGCATTACGCATAGTTACCACACGACCACCAACTAGCGCGATTATACCTGTGGGCTTATCGCTGCTAGCTTTGAAACCAAGGTCAATACCACTGATAACCGGTTCTGGTAATTCCTTAGGGGCACCGCTGATAAAGGCAAAGGCATCCTTGAGCTTGCGCTGGTATAACACCGGACCTTGCGACCAGGCTAAACCGCTGGAGTCAGGCTGCCAGTGAAGAAAATCACCCGCGCGTTTGGACACCTGCCGAACCGGGAAAGCTTTAGTGCCTTTGCCGACATCAATTGACTTGCCGGCTTGAAAAAACGGTGCCACATAAACATTATATTGCTGGGTAAATGCAACCCAACGGTTGTCCGGTGACAGCCTAAAGGATGTGGCCTTAGCACCTTTAAGGTGCTTGCGCTGATCTTTGCCAACAAGATTAACGCTGTTGAATTCAAGGTCTGTTCCCAACTCACCGCTGTTTTCCGTGAAATAAATTCGTTTACCATCGCTGGAGAACTGCGGGGCATTACCTTTTTTCATTACCCGTTTCGCCTGCGCATTTTTCGCGCTCAACGAAAGTGTGTAGATACCCGAATCAGTGCCCCATAAAGGTGACAACAAATAACCACCGGAGACCTTCCGGTAGACAAGCTTCTTACCATCAGAGGAAAAAGCCGGCTCTATATAAATACCAGGTTTGCTAGTCAATACTTTGCTCTTTCCACCCCGCAGCGGAATACTGCGTAGACTGCCGAGCTGTTGATCATTCCAGCTGCTGTATACCACTGATTTACCGTCCGGTGAAAGCACTGGGTAATACTCATAATGATCATTTTGTTTGCTTAAGCGGCGTTGATTACCACTGGCTAAATCTTTTACCCAGATATAACCTAAGGCCTGGAAAACGGCTTGCTTTCCATCAGCTGTAATCTGGCTCCAGCGCAACATTTTCACAGAAAACTGATCGCTATAAACCTTAGTCGGGAAGTGCAATGCGGCCTGGATTTTTTTCTCAGCAACAATATGCACAGGAATGTCTGTCAGCTCACGACTTTTAATATCCACCGTATGGAAGCCACCACCTGCCCAGAACAATAGTGATTTAGAATCTGGAAGCCAGTCAAAGGCAGAGGTATTACCCATGGTGCCATTGGTTTCTTGTAAATCACGATCTAAATCATTAAACAGGCTAATTACCCGTCCGCTATTCATATCTTTTAACATTAAGGCACTTTTTAAACCTGGAATCCGACTGACAAACGCCAGGTATTTTCCATCAGGTGATGGCACCGGCCGAATAGCACCGCCCGGACGCGATTCTTCTGTTTGAATTTCACCTGTCGCCATTTCAAGGCGTTTGATTCCGAACAAGGGCTTGGTGGGGTCTTTGTTATATTCCCAGCGCGCAGCTGCGGTAATGTCCTGACTGTAATATAAATATTTACCATCGCTAGACCAGGCTGGCTCCGCAATGTTTTTCTGATCTTTGGCCCCTAGCGGACGCTCAATTAGTTTGACACCTTCGCCGCCTCCGCTGTGATACATCCAGATCTCACCTGCCGCAATGCTTCGTGTTGAGGTATAGCTTTTTCGGGCAGCAATATAGTTACCATCCGGGCTCCAGTTTGGGTTATGCAGGATGCGTTCTTTCTCATCACTAATGGCGCGTGGGTTTTCCCCGTCAACATCCATTACCCAAATATTATCGCCGCCGGCACGATCGGAGATAAACACAATGCTTTTTCCATCTGGGCTAAATTTTGCTTGGTAATTCCATTCAATACCAGCAGTTATAGCTTTTGCTTTCCCACCTTTAACTGAAACGCGGTATATATCGCCGAGCATATCAAACAAAAATGTTTTACCGTCTGGTGATACATCAACATCCGACCATGTGGTTTCCTGAGTATCAATAGTAATGGCTTTCCACTCACCGGGCGGATTGGAAACATCCCATTTAGGTGTTTCATCTTCATCTGCGCTGGCATCCGCGTCATCAGTTGCAAACAAAGGCATGTTGAATATCAGCAAAAAACCAAGCAATACAAACTTTAAACTGGTAAAACGCATAGAGCTCCCTCCAAAAAAGGTTAATAGAATTTATTCTCGACGGCCAGAATACCATTAAACACACTTACTTAGATGCCTGTTTACAGCTTCAGAGTCGTTATAATTACGCTTTCGGGCACCTATCTAAGCAAATTTTCAGGTTTGGGTAAATAATTCGACAAAAAAGACGAAAATTGTTTGACAGTTTGACCCTGTTTGCCTATCATACGCTTCCTTTCCCGGGGCTATAGCTCAGCTGGGAGAGCGCTACACTGGCAGTGTAGAGGTCGGCGGTTCGATCCCGCCTAGCTCCACCAAGATTTAAAAACAGTTCAAGGTCCCCATCGTCTAGAGGCCTAGGACACTGCCCTTTCACGGCGGCAACAGGGGTTCGAATCCCCTTGGGGACGCATATAAACAAGCCCGGCTCATAGAGCCGGGCTTTTTTATATGCTTTTATCGAAGAGAAATCGCACCCTCGGGTTCGACAAATCGGCAGGATAGCCGATTTGGACTTTGAGCAACGCGAAAAGCCCGCAGGGTGAAGGCCATGGATGGCCTGAATCTATCCCCTACCCAACTAATCACCAAATTTATTTCGCATACAGCCGGGCTTTTTTATATGCTTTTTTCTCAAAGAGAAATCCGCACCCTCGGGTTCGACAAATCGGCAGGACGACCCTCCTGTTCCTTTATCTTTATATTGCTTCCAAGGGGTTTTCTATTGGTATTTTCCGTGAAATACTATTATCATCTTGCATGTGGTGTATCTCCGTTGATCCTTTAAGATCAATCATCAGGGTGCAGCGCTTTTAATTTAACTCATTCACCAAAAACCATCAAAGCTCAACGAGTTGCCAAAATGACATCGACTAATAACAACAAAAAAAACCTCTTGACGCTTTTACCAGCAATCCTCCTATTAACTGCGAATGTTGTTCTATTCGGAACATCGATAATTTTTAAAGCTAATTCGATGGAGTTTGAGTTTAGCTACACCGAGTCAGTTTTTCAGCTATTTGGGGTGTTTATATTTTCAAGCCTAATGTTTTTTATTCCAGGTATATTATTCACAAAAAAAGCTTTTGATATTTACCGGGCCATTCTCTACGGAATCGCCATTGCCACATGGGTCCAGGGAAGCATAGTAGTCTGGGATATGGGGGTTTTTGATGGTACAGAAATCCAGTGGGAAAACTTCACATATCAGCGCATTATAGATATTTTTATTTGGGCAACACTAATCATTGTGGTTGTTGCACTTAGAAAAAAGCTAATTTCTTTGCTTGCAACCGCCTGTACCTTCTTGTTGATTTTGCAAGCAGGCAACTTAATTTATGATTACTCAAACGGCAGTCTTGATGCCTATGCAGCGAATACAACAAACTACCCTCCAGCTGGGTTATACCAATATTCCACAGAAAAAAATATTATTCATATATTACTTGATGGCTTCCAGACGGATGTTTTCCAGGAGATACTCGAAGAAGAAAATCTAAAACCTCATTTTGATGGGTTTACCTTATACACAGACAATATCACCCGTTATGGTCTCACAATGAAATCAATCGCTGCGATTTTTAGTGGTATAGAGAAACCTACCGACAAGTCATTTTCAGAATGGTTAAAATCCGCGCTAACGGATGGCGGCTATCTGGCCGAATTACACAATGCCGGTTTCGTCGTCAATGTGATTCCACATGTTCCCGTTAAATCAACGGCCCATACCAATTATTACAAAATTCGCGCCAGTTACGGGGGCAGCATAGTAGAGGCGCAGAGGCTTCAGACAGCAAAATTATTAGATTTTTCTCTTTTTCGACATAGTCCAAGTTATTTCAAAAAATTGATTTATAACAAACAAGCCTGGTTACTACAGGGCAATAAAACAATTCTTCAGCATCTTGGGTATCGCAACCAACTTGCCTTTTTCGAAGATTATACTGAACAAATAGAGCCCGAAATCGATGCACCCGCCTATCACTTTATTCATATCATTTCCCCTCATCCCCCGTTTGTTGCAAACTCAGACTGCAAGGGAGAAAAAGGCTTGCCTCAAAACAGAGAAAGCTATAAGACTCAAGCTTTTTGCACATTACAGTTGGTGATAAAATTTTTATTAAAGTTAAAAAAAGAGAACTTGTTTAAACACTCTTTAATTGTACTTCAGGCAGACCATGGTGCTCATTTTCCGGTAGCAATAAATGAGAACATGAATTTTACTAAGCCCCGTCAGCTCTCAGATGCACGGCCCGTAACCCCGAAAGCAAAAAAAATCGGCAGGGCGGCAGCGCTACTTGCCATAAAATTCCCGGAAAGAAACCACCCACTTAAGATATCCGAGCTACAAACCTCAAGCCTTGATATATCTCGTACTATTCTTGTGAACGCTGGAATAAAATCCCCTATCGGTCGAAATGACCTAAGTGTACCGAATATTAATCATTTTGGCCCACGAAGATATGGTCGATATCTAATTAATGGCCCACTAAGAAACCAATCTTCATGGTTTACACAAGCTAACGACCATAGTCTCATCGAAGCAAGTGCTTATAAATTCGGTGAAATCATTGATTTCAGCGGGCTAGGTAATGCCGAGCAATATTCTATCAGCGGTTGGAACTGGGGCGGAATTAATGCAACATGGACAAGTAAAACCACCGCGATATTGAAAATTCCATTACTCAAACCACCTAATAACAAGCTACGATTGGTTACTAACCTTCTTATTGCTGGGGGAAAACAGCGCGTTCGTATAACGGTTAACAATACCCTAATATTTGACGGTGAGCTTGAAGGCAGTGGCTATAATACATGGCAATTTGAGATTCCATTTGGAGAAGCACTAAAAGCCCATGAGCTGATGATTAAGCTTGACCTGCCAAATGTTAAACCCGCAGTTGAAAGTGGTGCCGGGTTGAGTAAAGGCCTGCTAGGGCTGCGCATAAAAAGCATGGTTATAGAGCACCTATAACTTTAGCAAATGTAGTTATTTAACACACAAATACAGTACCCGGTTACCATCGTTTACTTCAATTTTATGCTTTATTTTAAAGTGCTCAGCAAGATTTTTCTCAATAGATTCTCGACTATAGTCAACATACTTATCTTCTTTGTTTCTCAACAAGGTTTCCACCTTGTCGTCTTTCCTGGAAACATATTCGATCACAAGTTTATTGCTTATACTTGCCAGCCATTGAATAAACTCATTCAGTGGAATGTTGGCGGTAATAACCACATGGTGAATAAGTGCCAGGCACAAAATAAGATCAGGTTTGCTGCGCGATTGTAGGTCTAGGCGCTCACAGTTTCTCCAACCCCAGTTCGGTGATGGATCTGCCACATTTTGAAGTAGTGGCAAAATATTAGCTGCTGTGTCTTCATCAAGAAACAAACGCTCTACGGCCACGCTATCTATATCCATAGCAACAACTTGTTCACAATGCTTAGCTGCAATCCGTGAGAACTGTCCGGTGTTACAGCCAATATCCCAGACTACTCTTGGCTTTTCTTCCCTAACCGCATCTCGAATAAAATCTTCTTTCAGAATGTGATCAGCCTCAGAGTAGTTATGAAAATCCGTATAATCACCCCACTCTGACCCACTTGCATCCCATTGTAGTGATTTAACCAATTTTTGCAATTTACGTACATTAACCAGTATAAGTTCACGGTTAAACCCTGCGGACTTCAGACTCGTACGAACATTTTCAGTTGTGTTTGCATAACGATTATCTAAACGGGACTGCAACCAGACATGACTCAGCACACCTTTACGGAACCGATCCCTGAAACCAAACAATGACGCGGCTGTTTGAATACTGACACCATCGATTGAA
Organism: Lysobacterales bacterium; assembly: GCA_021648045.1. GTDB lineage: Bacteria > Pseudomonadota > Gammaproteobacteria > Xanthomonadales > SZUA-36 > SZUA-51. The sequence goes on along the minus strand of JAKITM010000019.1, from coordinate 16,078 downwards.
GCGCGCATGAAAGGTTGGAAATTACAGCCCTTGTAAACCTGCAAAAATAATGGAAACAAAAACATTTCGCAAAATTGTTTATAGCCAGCCCATGGGGCGCCTTTCTGCAATTTTTCGAAAGAAGGAATATCAATAAAAACCGGCTTGCCGCCAACAAATTGCACATTGTAAGGTGTGGCGTCCTTGAGTGTGAAGCCGTTACTTACTGCTTTTTCCACAATCTGCAGCTGCAATAAGGCTGCGGATTTGAGCATACTAAAAGTCCACTCATAGGGATAACTGATCACTTCAATTCGGTCATGCTCTAAAAATCCCGCCCATTTTGTTTTAATGTTTTCCGGCAATGGGTTATCTTCAGGTTCAAGCTCCCTTGTTCCGATGACTTTTCCGGCTTGCATCAGGTTTTGATAAAACTTCTTGTTAATCAAGCTTCTATACGAGGTAAGCGCAGAATCACTTAAGCCTCGAAAAATACGCTTCTGATAGTGATAAACACGGCCATCACGGTCGCGAAACGAGCCCGTATTTACCGCCGCTGTAGAGTCGCTGATAGAATATTCCGACTCATTCGTCATCTTTGTCTTCTTCCTCATCTTTTTGTGCAAAACCTAATGCGGCCCGCAACCGGTGCCAATACATTTTTATTATTACCCCGATAGCTGCAACACCACCAAGAATGACCTGCAGCAAGACGCTGCCAGTTCCGGGGTCAAGGTATGCGTAAGTGTTCATCGAAAACAAGATTAAAAATACAAATGTTAGTAGCTTCATAGGTTAATTCCGGGTTGTCATTTCGGCTCTAGGTCAATAATTATTATAAATGCTGATATTTTACAAAACATTTCAAATACAGCCGCTCATTCTACTCTATACACCAAAAATATAAAATTAAACGCGAGGAATCCAGAGCCTCACAGCTATTACTTACTGGGAAAAACTCTATATCTTGTCACTAAGCCCTTTAAAACAGATACCAGATTACTGGTGAGCCAATACAGCACCATACCCGCTGGAAAAGTATAAAACAACACAAGAAAGCTAACTGACATAATCACTAGGTTACGGGATTGTTTGCGCTGCACCGCAATATCCATGCCAGGAGTTACATGCAACTTTGCTGCGGCAAATGAGAAACCTGTCATAATAAATGGGAGTAAATTTAGCTTATCCCCAAAAAATGGAATATTCATTGACAGCTGGCTAAAGGCATCGGGTAGTGCCAAGTCCTTGATCCAGAGAAAAGTTACCCCCGAAAGGTGGATGTTTTCTGCGAGCATATTAAATACACCGATAAATACCGGAATTATAAAAATAATGCCCAGCATGCTTTTCAGACTATAGAGTGGGTGTACTCCTTCTTTCTTATATAGTGCGATAATTTTTTCTGACTGCTTTGCGCCTTTGAAAGTCTCTTTTATCGCGGATAACTGAGGCGCTAATCTGGAGTCTATTATATTTACCTGATCCTGCAAGCGTTCTGCGTATCTGCTCAATGGCAACATTACAACAACTACCAAGACGGATAAAAGCATTATCGCAAAACCCCAATTAGGCACCAATACTGCGATACCACCTAGCAGGCTATAAAACCCCTGACATATCCAACGCAACCAAAACCACAAACCCGAATACATTAGCCCGCCAAGTTCAGCCGCAGCCTTATTCAGGGCTGCTGGCTCTATCGGTCCAATATACAACTTCATCACCTGTAGATCATTAGACTTCGTCAGGATAGTCACAGCTGCCTCTACTACGGTTTCCCCAGTATCAAAGTTTAGCTCAACACTCCGTTCAGGTAGAATTAATGTAGCCCAGAATCGGCTACGGAAGCCAAACCATCCGCTGCTGCTATGTTGTGCGTCTTCTGTGTTGTCTGTGCCAAAAGATTCAATATCTGAATTATCGAATAGAAGATAACGCGTTTGTTCAAGCAAATAACCAAATCCACTTGTATTTGGTGGTGTATAGGCATCTCCAGCGTGAAGTTTTATCTGGGCAGCAGACTTTAATGCTAAAGAAACCATCCAGCCTTGGTTTGGGATTTCCCAACGGCGAATTTCATTCCCTGCTACATCGCTAAAAGTGAGTATTGTTTGCGAGTTAACTACTTTTCGTTCAAATTCAAGCGGAGGTGTCCCTGTTGGTTCAAATACCAACATGCCTTTTTCGGCGGATAATTTGCCGCGTTTCACTTTTTTAGCTGTACAGTCAGGAAAACACGCCTCGACCTGCATCAGGTCGCCTTGATCACTAAAGATCAGTTTCAGGGACTGAGTCTCAACAGCTATATCAGCTAATGCTGTACCTACAAGCAGAAAACTACATAGAGACAGTGCTTTTAAAATTCTATATATCACTTCAATAATATCCCGTTAACTTATTCTTAATATTGCCCACAACCTGTCGCAACTCCACTAAACTCTTGCCTGCGCGAGGGTGACGACAGGGTGACGACAGGGTGAATAAAATGGGTTTCTCAGCGCCTTAACGAGAGTTAACAACCTTTAGATTTTTTGCGAACACCAACAGTATCACTACCAATAGCTGGATTTACTTTTTCACTTGAGGAATACAACTTCAACGAATCCGAGCTATGCCCAAGCTCATGCAAGTACTCCAGCCATTTCAATAACGCACGGTTCTGTTTGTATTGGCGGTAATACACATGTCGGGCAGGTAACCAAGGGGCTGAATACCGGCAAATTCCCTGCAGACTGTTGAATGAAGTGACTTCAGCCAGACGAGCATCGTGATAAACGCGTATATGCGCGTTCGGTGCATCTTCTGTAGCACCCGAGGCGATAAATTCATGTGTTAAACGCAAAAAATCAGTGTATTTATGACATTCAAGGAAATCCAGCCACAAATCCGGGCCGCTGCCAGTCACTGAGCGATAACGCTGCCCAGCTTCAACACCAAGCGGCAATAACATAACTAAATGTCGATAAAGACTGGTCTGCAGTTCAGACAAACTGTCTGAACTAATATCGAGTTGGGCCTGATAGCCTGGAGAAAACTGTACCATGGGGTAATAATATCAAAAATGTGGCTTCTGTATATTTTTCTCCGACACAATGCGGCTGGCAATTTCTTCCACCGAACTATTGGTTGTGCGCATGATGGGAACTCCCGCGAGTCGTAACAAGCTTTCAGCACTTTCCACTTCATAACGGCATTGGCGCAAAGAGGAATAGCGACTGTCTGGTTTCCGCGTCATGCGAATTTGGGAAAGTCGTTCAGGATCAATGGTTAAGCCAACCAACTTGTTTTTATTCTGAAGTAAAAACTTAGGTAATTGACTAGCGTCCATATCATCGTCCGTCAATGGATAATTTGCTGCTTTGATACCAAAGTGTAGTGCCAGATACAGGCAAGTCGGGGTTTTCCCAGAACGCGAAACCCCCACTAGGATAAGGTCAGCGTTAGCAAAATTAATGCTCATACCATCGTCATGGGTGAGCGCATAATTGGTGGCCTCCATACGTGCCTCATAGCTCTCTGTATCGCTATTACTGTGGGCTGCGCCGACACTAGGCTGGGCCTTAACGCCGAGTTGTTTCTCAAGGGGCTGGATGAATTCAGAAAACAAGTCAAATACCTTGCACTGACCACCGTTAATGATTTCCGCAAGCACCGTATTAATCATGGTGGTAAATACTAGCGGGCAATTCCCGTCTTCCACTGCCTGATGATTAATCTGTGCCACAGCTTCGCGGGCTTTTTCTTCGGTATCAATAAAGGGTAGTCGAAATTGTTGAAATTCCAGCCCTGCAAATTGCGTCAGCAGTGCATGCCCGAGTGTTTCGGCAGTAATTCCTGTGCCATCTGATACAAAGAAAACGGTGCGAGACATCTATATCCTCGGTAAAATGTGATGATTGTCATTACAGTCTACTTTATCGGGAGTTCGATGTGAGCAAAAATATTATTTGGCTGAACGAGTTAACGATGCAGGATGTCGAGATAGTCGGTGGTAAAAACGCATCCCTTGGAGAAATGATTTCAGCACTGACCCAACTAGGTATTAGCGTGCCGGGTGGCTTTGCCACTACTGCTCACGCTTTTCAAGATTTTTTGGCAGAAGCGGGTCTCAAACAAAGAATCGACCAGCGACTTAAGACACTCGATGTCAGCGATATATCAGCACTTAAGTCTACCGGCAGCAGCATTCGACAATGGATTGTTGAAGCTCCCCTACCCGCGGCACTTGAAGCTGATGTTCGCGAGGCTTTCCAACAACTAGAAAAACAGGCAGGTACAGATACCGGGGAATCCATTTCTGTTGCAGTGCGTTCTTCCGCTACAGCTGAGGATCTACCTGAGGCATCCTTTGCCGGGCAGCAGGAAACTTATCTGAATGTTCGTGGCATTGATGATGTGTTACACAAAATCAGGGAAGTATTTGCATCTCTATACAACGACCGTGCAATTTCCTATCGGGTTCATCAGGGCTTTGCGCATGAGGATGTATCACTGTCAGCCGGCATTCAGCTGATGGTGCGCTCAGACATCGGTGCTAGCGGGGTTTTATTTACCCTTGATACGGAATCCGGATTTACCGATGCTATCTTTGTAACCGCAGCCTGGGGCCTTGGTGAGACGATTGTTCAGGGCGCTGTTAACCCCGATGAGTTTTATGTTTACAAACCTGCGCTGGAAGCCAAACGCCCGGCTATTTTGCGGCGACACCGTGGTAGCAAAGCCATCAAAATGGTGTATGCGGCAGATACTGGGGTTGAAACGATTGCTGTTGATGAAAGCGAAAGAAATAAGTTTTGTCTTGGCGATGAGGAAATCGAAGAACTTTCACGCCAGGCTCTGGTTATTGAAAAACACTACCAGCGGCCGATGGACATTGAGTGGGCCAAGGACGGTAACAGCGGCAAAATATATATCGTTCAGGCACGCCCTGAAACTGTCAATAGTCGCTCTGGACAAACCATAGAGCGTTATAAAATCAAAGCCCATTCGGAAATAATTTGCGAAGGTCGTAGTATCGGCCAAAAGATTGGCCAGGGTCGTGCCCGGGTCATCGCCAGCATTGCCCAAATGGATCAGGTAAAGGCAGGTGATGTGCTGATTACCGACATGACCGACCCGGACTGGGAGCCGGTAATGAAACTGGCATCCGCGATTGTTACCAATCGCGGTGGCCGCACTTGCCATGCGGCCATTATTGCCCGTGAAATGGGTGTGCCTGCGGTGGTTGGTTGTGGCAATGCCACAAGTGCCATTGAAGATGGCAGCGATATAACCGTCTCTTGCGCTGAAGGTGATACCGGTTTTATTTATGCCGGATTGTTGGATTTTGAAATTCAACGACATGAGCTTAAAGATATGCCACCGGCACCGCTTAAAGTAATGATGAATGTCGGCAACCCGGACAGGGCCTTTGGTTTTAGCCAAATACCCAACGCCGGTGTTGGTTTGGCACGGCTTGAATTTATTATTAATCGAATGATCGGCATCCACCCACGCGCATTGCTTGAGTATGCCGACCAGAGTAGTGATATAAAAGCCGAGATTGATACCCGTATCAGCGGCTATGCAGGGCCTGTTGAGTATTATGTAGAACGCTTAGCAGAGGGTATCAGCATGATTGCTGCCGCGTTTGCACCAAATCCTGTCATTGTGCGCTTATCCGACTTTAAATCTAATGAGTATGCCAATCTGATTGGCGGACGACGATATGAGCCGGAAGAAGAAAATCCGATGCTGGGTTTTCGCGGTGCTTCACGCTATGTATCAAACGAATTTCAGGATTGTTTCGAATTGGAATGCCAGGCAATGCGCAAAGTTCGCGAGCAAATGGGTCTAAGCAATGTCTGGGCTATGGTTCCCTTTGTGCGTACAGTCGATGAAGGCAAAGCCGTAATTGAAGTAATGCGTAAATTTGGTCTTGAACGCGGCAAACACGGTTTAAAAATTATTATGATGTGCGAATTACCATCGAATGCCTTGCTGGCAACTGAGTTCCTTGAACACTTTGACGGCATGTCGATTGGTTCCAATGATATGACTCAACTCACGCTGGGGCTCGACCGTGATTCAGGGCTGATCGCTGATCTCTTTGATGAACGCAATCCGGCAGTAAAAGCCCTGTTATCCATGGCCATTAAGGCCTGTAAGGCTGAAGGCAAATATATTGGTATCTGCGGTCAAGGACCATCAGATTACCCAGATCTTGCCGCATGGTTGTTAGAAGAAGGGATTGAGAGTATATCTCTTAACCCTGATACGGTAGTGGATACTTGGCTAGATTTAGCTAAGTTAAAATAAATGGGGACGGTACCTTAAGGCACCGTCCCCGCACTATTTGTATTATTACAAGCCGCCTGGGCCGCAATCGTTTTTTAGATAATCACCAATCATAGTCAGCATCTCTTCCTGATGCCGGTAATACCAAGGGAACGAATGAGGCAAGTCTTTAATTATTTCTAATCTAGCAGGCACCTTATCTTTAACTGCTTTATAGAAGGTTTTAGCGTGCCATGAAGGAGTACGCACATCGCGGTCACCAACAAATAATAAAACCGGAATATTGGCTTTATCTGTATTGCGCATAGGGTCCATTCCCTTGACTGTGGTGCCCTGTAATATACGCTGTAACCTGTTTCTGCTCCAGGTATTTCCTATTTTTGCAAGGTTTGTCACAGGCGCACCAGAGATAGCGCATTGATATGGGCTATTTGGCCTTACTACTGCAGCTGCAGCTGCAAAACCACCATAGGAGTATCCGAATATGGCAATACGATCAGGGTCGGCAATTCCCTGACTGACTAGCCATTTGGCACCATCATCTTTATCGTCTTGCATGGCTTTGCCCCACTCGGAATCGCCTGCTATCCAGAGCTTTCTGCCTAGGCCAGCAGAACCACGATACTGTGGCCTTAAAACAGCGTAACCATTAGATGTCAGAAAGGGCGCCCAGCCTGAAAAATCCCAGCCCATTCTGTCACGCGCCCACGGTCCACCGTGGGGATTAATAATTGTTGGCAGGGGCCCGTCACTTTTACTCCAGCCCGCTGGCAAGTCAAGAATAGCAGGTATTTCTAAGCCATCCCGGGCTGTGTAGGTTACCCATTTTTGTTCACCGAGGTCTTTGCTGTCAATCCAGGGCCGTTGTCTACCTAATGTGCTGACCTTCGTACCGTCTATCAGTAAGTGATATGTTGGTGGGTGCCTGCCACTTTCTGTAATGAATAAAACTTTGGAAAGATCATCGTTATAACTTGAAATACGGACAAACTGATCTTTAAAGGATTTCTTTAAACCCTCATGGATTGCACGCATTTTTGGTTCAACAAAAGTCGTAATAGTGCTAGGCCCAGCGACTGAAAAACCTATTAATTGATTAAAATTACTCGGTTGAGCCCCAAAAATTAACCTAGAAATACCATATTTTGGATGCGCTACAAGGTGTTCATTTGCGAAACTGCGTGTCTTAGGGTCATACATCCACGCTTGGGTTTGCTCACTAAACAGGTCAGTAAGCACATAATATTGACCCGTTGCATCATCTATTCCGACCACTGATATGGTATAACGATCGCTTAATTTTGTGGTTAATTTATCATGCACCAAAAATGAATCAGTTTTTTCGTCGTAAATCAATATCTTTTGTTCATACTCTGTTGAGCTCAAAGAATCAATTTGATTTCGGGTCAAAAGTTTTCCATCGCGTGGGTGGAATAAACCTGGCGATGCATGACCACCACCACGAAGCAGTAACTTTGCAGCCTCGGTTTTAAGATTATATAGAAAAAAGTCACTTTGAAAATTTGCCCCATTGACACGCCGAATAATTACATTTTCGGGATCTAAGGGTAAGTTACTAACAAGACCCGCACTGCCTGTAATTTCCAGACATTTCTCCACTGACTTGCTCACTCCATGACGGCTAAAGCCCGAAACAAAAGCTTCAGAAAAATCCTTATGCTTAGCATCTGTTAAGTAATTCTTAAAAACAAATGTTGCGGTGGACCCCAAGCGTTTCCCTTCTCCGCAACCTTCAAGCGGCCCTGACCACTCCTGTCGAGCGGTAACTAAAACCTTCCCAGCCTTCAACGCATTTGCGCCGATAAACTTCATGTTTTTTCCACTGGGTGTTATTACAGGCCCTTTGGAAAGGTCGTTAAGATCCCAAGTAGCTAGTGCAGTTTCCTTATAATTAGATCCAGGAGTGCTTACCAAGCCCACTAACAATGTCCCTTCCGCACTCATTGAGATCGATTGAATAGCTGGAAGGCGTGCAAATGAGTCAACAGGTATTGGTTTCGCAATCGCAGTAGCTGAAGTAATAAGCCATACGAAAACAAGAAGACAGCAGCGTAATTTAAATTGCATATGAAACATCCTTAATATTTATACTATAAAATCTGTTGTGTGTTTGTAGTAAAAAAATGAAAGTTAAACGGCGCCGAAGCGCCGTTTAACTTTATTGCCTAGCTGTTAGATATCAAATCATTGCCAACGATAGTTGAAGCGCACAAAGTAGCGGCGACCCAAGATATCATATTGAGTAGCATTGAGAGCAATATTGCCTCTACGCGTAGCCACTCCAGCAGATATAGTATCCGGCTCTTCATTAAACAAGTTGTTGACACCGAATAAAACATCCCAATCGGCTTGCTGATATATCACCGAGACAGTGTGGTAGAAAGCATCCTCCAGAGTGATATCTCTAAATGCAGGATCGAAACCAAAGTAAGTAGTTTCTGCATCTACAAATGGTGACTCGTCAGTTTCGCCGATATATTGAACCAAATAGTTGAATCTCCAGTCTTCCCAATTAAAACTTGTTCTAAAGTTTGTGACATTTTCCGGGCTACCAATAGTACCTACACTATCTTCAGTATCAAAGCCTTCAACTGAGCCTGGGGCAAACAATTGTCGGTTATTTTCCAGATTCCAAGTGCTTTGAATAGCAACTTCAAGCTGACCAAAATCGAGATCTTTATTCCAGACAACATTAAGGTCAATGCCTTTATACCTTTGCTCATTAACATTCACAAAGCTGTCATTAACCTCGGTTATGTTAAACGGGAATAATGGGTCGTTGCCCGGTGCACGAGTAAGCAGATCACAAAATGAATTTGGGAAATTCTCACCACTGTAACAACCAGAAACAATAGAGGCTGCACTAAGTTGTGCTATCTGGTCATTTACTGTGATATCAATATAGTCAACCGCGATACTTAAATCAGTAAATTCGGGTGTCCAAACTAAGCCGAAAGTAATCGCATCTGATGTCTCAGAACTTAGGTTAGCTGCACCACCACCAGAAATCACCGTGGCAGACGCGCCGCCTCCTGCATAGTCATCAGGTATACCCTCAGCAGCACAATTAGCACGAACATTATCATTCACGCTGTCGCCCCAAGTAATACATGGATCGATACCAAGCTGCCCAGCAAATGCTGTTTGATCACCTAGAAACAGCTCAAACAAAGCGGGGGCACGATAGGATGTACCGATAGTTGCACGAGCCAGAACACTTGGAACTACACGCCAGCCTAGGCCTGCTTTCCAAACAGTATCACCACCACCAAAATCGTAGTCGAAAGTTCGTGCGGAAACATTAAGTGTCAACTCTTCAATTCCAGGTATCCCTGCAAGTAACGGAACTTCTAATTCGACAAATGCCTCTTTAACTGTATTAGTACCTTTGGTAACCAATGCTGAAGACTCACCCCACAAATTACCTTCGCGAGACTCTTGGCTAGGTTGATCGTCAATACTAAATGTACGATATTCAACACCACCCGCAATGCCTACTGTACCTGCAGGTAGTTCAAATAGGTCACCGGTAATAATCGCATTGGTCGTAAATTCAGTATAAACAGTATTACCTGTTTGATTAACACCAATTGCTCTTACTAATTCATCCATGCGCTCACCATTCAAGAACCCAGGATCAAAGAAATCAACCAGTGGTGCGTTGGTTCCACCTGCGAAAATATCAGATGATCTCGAAGCTAAGATAGAGTTACGAGTATATTCGCCATCTGAACGAGAGTAGGAAGCATTTACTTGCCAACTCCAGTAACTGTCCGTTGGTAACACACCTTGCAAGCCAGTTTTAACATAGAAAAAGTCTACATCAATTGCTGAATTAGAAGGATAAGGCATCACCGGTAGCGATAGTGTTAATCCTGGATTGTAGGACGGGTCATCATCATAAGGGATGAAAGCAGAACTACTAATTGCCGGGAAGAATTGACGCCAACCGATTGTTTCGGTTTTACGGTTGCTATATAAGACATCCGCGCTCCAATCCACTCCTCCCCAGAAGTCGAAAGCGTAATCAAAGGTTGCATATACATTAAAGCGTTCCATTTGATTAAGTGCAGACGCAGACTGAGTATATGTTTCAGTTAATACATCCTCATAAAATGCTTCGCCACCAGCATCATCATAACGACCATTTTGGCGTGGGCGATAACCCGGGAATGGTCCGATGGTAACCCCATCTGGTGATGGTATATAACGCGCGCCAGTAAACAGATCTAAGATTGTATTGTGATATAGATCCTGACAGCCAGAAATTGCGGTGCCAGCAGTAATTGATCTATCTTCCCTATCAATTGAATTACCCGCAGCATCCCGGAACAGAGGCTCAGAGCAACTCAAAAAATCACGATCTCCAACTGTCAGAGCTTCACGATATTGCCATTGCGCTGAAAGAGTTGCACTACCTTTGTCTGAATTCCAACCAGTAATTAATGCCGCACGAACGAGTTCGCCACCACCTGCTTCTGGTAATTCTGTTAATGCATTAAATTCAAAGCCATCCACTTGACGACGGGTAATGATGTTAGCAACACCAGCAATCGCATCAGAACCATAAATTGAAGAACTACCGTCGAGCACAAGTTCGACACGCTGCACTGCTATATCAGGAATAGTAGCTAAATCGAGAGAGTTAACTTGCCCGCGAGTACCACTGCCACCCACTCGGCCACCATTCAATAAGACCAATGTCCGACTAGAACCTAGACCACGCAGATCAAGTGTCTGTACACCTGTACCACCTTGCACTACAAAACCAGCAAACTGATTGTTCAACTGTGTTGAACCTGCAGCTATCGTATTTCCTTGCAGGATATCAGCTATTTCAAGTTGCCCAACCTGAGCCATAGTCTCAGCATTTATAATTTGAACGGGTGAAGTAGAAGTAAAATCTTGACGCTTGATTAGTGAGCCTGTTACTTGAATACGACCAAGGTCAGCCGCTTTTTCTCCTGCTGTCTCTGTTACTTCCTCAACTGCGTCTTCTACTGCATCTTCATCCTGCGCCCAAACCGGGGCTACGGAAAGTGCAAGTGCGATGGCGAAGGGCAGCGGGGAAATCCGCCAAAGTACCTTCTTTTTTGCATTTATGCTGCTAGTCATTATGATGTCTCCCTGTATATGACTGATATCACTAGTAAAATTTACCGGCTTCACTTTAACATTCTAAAAGTGTTGTTACCGAATAATAATGAATTTATTAAATTACTGTTAAACCGTGACTATTAATAACAGGAAAGCACCCTGTTTGCAAGAAAATTACTGTGTTTTGGAGTGTTTTTTTTCGCTAAGATTCCAATATAAATCACCATTCCAGCGTATTTTTCAGTGTTTTGCATTTTGATAATCAATTGTTAAATGGCCTGTGTTCTAATTAAGCTTTTATTGCGCTAATCAGAGTGATTCTCGTATTTAAGATTTTCCTCCCAACCGCCCCATAAATTGCCGGTAATACTGCAATTCTTTAATCGACTCACGAATATCAGAAAGAGCTTCATGTTTATTGTCTTTATTAAACCCCGAAAGGATATCTGCAGACCAGCGACTGGCCAATTCTTTCAGTGTGCTAACATCCAGATTACGGTAGTGAAACCAGGCTTCAAGCTCCGGCATCAGCCGCGATAAAAACCGCCGGTCCTGACAAATACTATTGCCGCACATCGGCGAGGCACCTTGCGCCACCCAATCGGCAAGAAATGCCAGTGTTGCCTGTTCCACATCACTGGTAGATACATTGGATTCAATGCACCGTTGCCACAAGCCAGAATCCCTATGATGGCGGGTATTCCAGGCATCCATCGCCTCTAATGCCGCTAAAGGCGTAGAAATTGCAAGTTCCGGCCCAGTTGCCAGTTCGTTTAATTCAGAATCCGTTACAATAGTGGCGATTTCTATGATGCGGTCATTATTAGTGTCTAGACCGGTCATTTCCAGATCAATCCAAATAAGACGGAGTTGTTTATTTTGTTCAGGCATTTTTTCATCAACAGCGTTAGGCAATCTAGAACTATACCAGAGCCTGCTGCTAAGATTCTCAGAAATTGACTCCCTTGCACTTTACATTAATACGAGCGCGTTAGCATGAGCGAGATAATTCAAGCCCAGGTAATCACCTCCTACGGCAGCCACGGGGTTGTGCGTACAGAAGCTGGCGACTTACTTGAGTGCCGTTACCGCCGCCAATTAGGACGACCGCTCTGTGGTGACAACATCCTGATTAAGGCCGATTATCAGGTCAAGCAAGCCAGCCTGGAAAAAATCTTGCCTCGGCACAGTTGTTTTTATCGCGGCGATGCCCGGTTGCGTAAACATGCCGTAGCCGCCAACCTCGACCAGGTTGTTATTGTGGTGTGTCCCTACCCGTCTCCACCCTCGCACTTATTGGACCGTTATCTGGTTGCAGTAGAAAACCTAAATTTGAAAGCTTTGCTGGTTTTCAATAAAACCGATCTCAAGAACGACCACCCTGAAATCAGCGAGCGCATGCAAATTCAATTCGACTATTTGAACTCGCTCGGCTACCCGGTTATTCAAACTTCCTGTAAATCTCCTGCGGGCGCTAACAGCCTGGAGGCTGCTCTAAATAATAAGTGCAGCATTCTGGTTGGCCAGTCAGGTGTCGGAAAATCCTCCTTAATTAATACTATCTTCCCTGAACGGGAATTACAGACCCGAACCATTTCCAATGCCACCCAGAAAGGCAAACACACAACCACCGCAACCACGCTTTATTATTTGCCCGAGAGCGGTCAGATCATCGACTCGCCAGGTGTCTGGGAGTTTGGCCTGTGGACCATGCCAGCACACCAACTGGAGCAAGGCTTTATTGAATTTAGCCAGTGGTCAGGTAACTGTCGGTTTTCCAATTGCCTGCACACCCATGAACCCGACTGCGGGGTAAAAGCGGCCGTGGAGACAGGTGAGCTTCCGGCAGCTCGCTATCAAGCCTATACCCAAGCCCTCGATATGTTTACTGAATAATCAAGCGAACTACATCCAGCCCGTTCACGCGCGTATAATAAGCCCCCACGAAACCACATTAATAAACTGGAATAGAGTGAACAGCGTGAAATCAAATTTATTACCCATTATCTTGGTCATCCTAATATTGCCATTACTACTGCCAGTCACTACGACTGCAGATGTTTTGCTTATACCAGATGCTGATACCAGCGATACTCGCCCCGAGTTTCCACAAAACGGCTTGAGCATGTCCACAGTTCGCCAGCAATACGGCGAGCCACTAAAGGAACATCCCGCTATCGGCGAACCACCCATTACCCGATGGGAGTATCAAGATTTCACCGTGTTTTTTGAAAATGACCAAGTAATAACCGCGGTGCAAAAACCCGCTGATTAATGAAAATATTTCCAAGTGTTTTTCCTCTGCGTTGTTTGCGCCTTTGCGAGAGATGCTTTTTTAAACTTATAACAGAACCAATATAATATGACATCAGAAAACACCAACCAAGAACCCATAAAAATCATCCACCGAGATGGGGTTGAATACACCGTCCTGGGAACAGCGCATGTTTCTAAAAACAGTGCGGATGAAGTCAAACGCCTCATTAATGAGAATGACTTTGATGTAGTTGCAATCGAATTATGCGATGCCCGCTATCAATCACTAACCGGTGACCAACGCTGGCGGCAAATGGATTTATTTGATGTGCTGAGGCAACGCAAAGCCGGCCTGCTGATGGCATCACTGGCACTGGGTGCCTATCAACGCCGTTTGGCAGATCAGTTCGGAATTGAACCGGGTGCTGAAATGGTCGCCGCTATTCAAGCCAGCAAAGACACTGGTGCGCAGTTGCAAATCATTGACCGCGACCTCAACACCACCCTCAAGCGCGTCTATCGCTCAATGCCCTTCTGGCGACGGTTTGTGATGTTTTCGGGATTAGTGGCGAGCATGTTCAGCAAAGATGATATCTCCGAGCAAGACATCGAGAATCTAAAACAGGGTGATATTCTTGAATCTACTTTCACCGAGTTCGCCGAGCAATCACCAGAAATATTTCACAGCCTAATAGCAGAGCGCGATGAATACATGGCTTCGCGTCTGCGCTTGCTGAACTCCTCAAATGATAGTACTGATGAATATAAGAAAGTGTTGGTTGTTATTGGTGCCGGGCACATGGCAGGAATGAATCAGCACTTAACTGATGACCAGCAAGACCCACAAACCACCATTGATAAGCTTGATACGCTGCCCAAACCAGCAAAATGGCCAAAAATGATTCCATGGTTAATTACCGCCTTGGTCATTACCGGCTTCGCTATTGGTTTTTCCCGCGAACCTGAACTCGGCTGGAAATTGATCGGCCTGTGGGTGATTATTAATGGCACACTTTCGGCATTGGGAACCGCTATCGCGCGCGGTCATCCGTTGACCATTCTTAGTGCATTTATTGCCGCCCCGATAACCTCTTTAAATCCGGCTGTAGGTGCTGGGATGGTTACTGGACTGGTTGAAACTTGGATCCACAAGCCTAAGGTAGAAGAGTTCGAAAAATTACGCGATGATGTTACCTCAATAAAAGGCTGGTTTAGAAACCCCGCCACCCGAATTTTACTGGTGTTTTTCTTTGCTAACTTAGGTTCCGGTCTCGGCACCTGGATTGCCGGTTATCAAATCTTCAGTGCCCTCAGCTAAGGCGACTTGATGCAGATAGGTCCCTGGAAATGGTCTGGTGTTGCAGGTCTCGCACCTATGGCTGGGGTAACTGACCGCCCTTTCCGTCAACTTTGCTCTAAATTAGGTGCGGCTTACACCGTTTCAGAAATGGTTACCTCAAACCCCGAGTTGAGGCATACCAGAAAGAGCCAATGGCGTTCCGATCACACGGGCGAATCCGAACCTATCGCTGTTCAAATTGTAGGCACAGACCCTGAAGTAATGGCCGATGCCGCCCGCTATAATCTCGATATTGGCGCCCAAATTATTGATATAAACATGGGCTGTCCGGCGAAAAAGGTGTGTAAAAAAATGGCTGGTTCTGCCCTGCTTGCCGACCCCGCTCTGGTAGAAAAAATTCTAACTGCGGTGGTGAATGCCGTTGAGATACCGGTAACCCTTAAAATTCGCACCGGCCTAAGTGAAACGCATAATAATGCGATTGAGATTGCCACAATTGCCGATCACTGTGGAATCCAGGCGCTAGCAATTCATGGCCGCAGCCGAGCGCAAAAGTATAAGGGTAATGCGGAGTACAACAGCATCCGGCAGGTAAAGAAAGCCGTGAGTATTCCGGTGCTGGCGAACGGCGATATCACCACGCCAGAAAAAGCCAAAATGGTATTGGAAGAAACCGGCGCGGATGGTTTGTTGATTGGTCGGGCAGCCCATGGCAACCCCTGGATATTTCAACAAATCCATCACTATCTCGCCACCGGAAAACAATTACCGCCACCGGACAGTGAAACATTCAGTCGGGTAATGCTGGGCCACATTCAGGCATTGCATGAATTCTATGGCCCAAATAGTGGCGTACGCATTGCTAGAAAACATATAGACTGGTATCTGCATGGTTATGCGGGGGTTAGGAATCCTTTAAGTACGGAAATTCTGGCTGCTAATATGCGTGAATTATTAACCATTGAGGATGCTTCTTTGCAGCTTAGTGAGTTGGAGCATTGTCTTAGAAAACTTGCTTAACGCGTGGGCATAAATGCCCACCCTTCTATGAAGCACAAAGTCAAGCCTCTGGTTAAAATATCCCCTTCCCGATTTTCGGGCTATTAGGGCATCACTTGTTATCTAGTCTTTCTGTTCTGTCAGGTC
>JAKITM010000133.1 GCA_021648045.1 Lysobacterales bacterium | reverse complement strand
TATGCCGTGTGCCCGACTCAGGGCCTTTTCTACAGCCTGCTTTTTAAATGATTGATTATGTATTGTACGCATTATTGTCTACCTCTTAATGAAATATTAGAGGCGACAACTATCCTGACACAGGGGGATCATTCCAGACAAAACACATTAGGTGAAAGGCGCTGAATCGGAAAGCTACCACTGATGCCAAGGTCAGGAAATTGGTATTCAACAGAACCACTAGTACAACTGTCGAAATTCACCTGCAAACTTCCCACCTCTTTATCGACAACGACTGTTGGTTTATCAAAAACACCGCCCTCAGTTAAAGCAATAGTCATTTCCGAACCATCGCCAGACCAGTCACCATATGCAATAAACCATCGATGATCCGCCGACCCGAAATCAACAGATGGGCTGTTGCCATCAAGTGAATAAGTAAACCATGCGGCGAACACTTTCCCGCTCTCTTCCATAACATCAAATAAAATCCCTTGGCCAGATTCTGGTGCTTGCGGATTGGCCCAAGCACCGGTCAAGCCACCTTTAGGCAGAATGTTGTTTAATGGTTTACTCGTTGCTTTAGAAAGAGCTGAAGAACCATTTTGGCAGAATTGGTCTGGTGAAAGCCGTGTGATTGGAAATGAGCCACTGATAGAAGTTTGGTCAAACAAGTAACTAACAACGCCATCAGTACAACTAGTGAATCTGACTACCATTTTTCCCACAATAGTATCAGTGATTGCTTTGGCCTTGTCAAAGCGCCCACCTTCTTGAAGATAAATGTCTAAATCAGCCTTGTCACCAGCATAGTTACCAAAGACCGTGAACCAGCGGTTCTCAGAACTACCAAATGCAGCATTATTTGTCCCTGGAAGCAAATCATAAGTGAACCAAGCACCAAACATGTTTCCATCTTCTCCAGCTACAGGCTCCATAACATCAAACAACAAGCCTTGGCTGGTAGCCTCAGAATAAGCCCATGTACCTGTCAGGCCAGGATTCATTGCAAATGAATTAGCATTGCTCAGCGGATCGGAAAACATGGCCTCTATTGGCACCAACATTTCCTCACCATCACTGCGGCCATCGCTATCACTATCAGCTAGATTGATATTAGTACCTAAAAAGACCTCGTAACCATCAATCAAACCGTCAGTATCGGAGTCTATAGGTTGGTAGGCGTACCCCAAGCAGATATCATCGGTCGCATTATTGAGCTTTACAGTATGACCCTGGAAGGCATTATCAGCCAGCTGTGATTCCAGCATAATCGCCCAGTCTGATTTTGCAGTTGCCGTATTACGAGCAAAAATACATTCACTATGGGCAGGTGGCTGGCAACTATTATCTGCCGCATCACACGGAGGAAATATATAGCCCTCAATCACATCAACTACATAGCCTTCGGTTTTAAATTGTTCAATATACGGGGCGGTGACATAGGCATGATCTAGGGCAAGGTCAGCCCCCGTAGATTCCAGCCTGCTAAGGCGATAAAGTTTGACTAATTCTTTACCAGGGCTCAATGGATTATTATGCGTACCCAATATATGGAAAGCGGCATAAGGTAATAAATCAGATGACGGAATTTTATAGCTGTTCAGGGCCAAGCCCACATTAAGGGGTTGATAGCCCAAGACAAAACCACGGAAATCTTCCGACAAAGCTGCCGCAATAAATTGTGGACTACTGCTGAACGCAGTGTCACTCGTGAGATTACTACGTACAACAAAAAAAGGTATGCTACGATTGGTCAGTTGCACTCCTGCAGCCGTGCCCAGTACGTCAGTAACCGCCGCCAGTGGGTTAATCAACCCATAACCCCATTCATCATGCCGTTCAGCATGAGGTGATTGTGCTGTTTTTTGTAATAAAAGGCGTACATTGGGAGCGCTTAACTGCGGATAAACAGAACGGATAATGCCAATAAGACCAGTTACTTGCGGGGCTGAAAAAGAATTACCTGAACAAATATCGTAAGCGCTATGGGGAGGGTTGTTTACTTCTCCACAATTGCCATTCCCATTCACAGTATAGGTAATGGCAGTCAGAATGTTCTTTGAAGGAGCTACCAACTCCTGGTACTTGGTTGCCAGTGAGCCGCAAGCACCGGTGCCAACAAAGTTTTCATCACAGTCATTCCAAAACTGTAGTGACTGATCCAAGCCCCCTACCTGGATAACATTTGGGTGATTGCCTGGAAAGGTATCTCCATATAAAGGAATATTAATCCATGTATGGCGATTTTGCGAAATTGCAACCAATACGATATCACGCTCCACCATTTCATTTTCAAACTGGCTGCACAAATCAGGAAAAGATGTACAATTGCCAGTATCTGTAGAACCACCAAAGCTCATATTAATAGCCTGAACACCAGTTGAAATGCTACGCAGGGCTGAAGCTCCGAAAAAGTCAGCAACTACACTACAGTTCTGACAAACACCAGTTAAGCCTTCATTGTTGTTGTTTGTAGGTGCCAGCACCCCAAGCACCCAGCTGCCATGATCCTCGAAAACTCCTTCTTGACCAGCACTAGGCTCTTCAGTGAAGATTAAAGGGTTGGATAAATGATTGCGATAGTTTCCAGTTAGGTCTGGGTGCAAGGCATATATTGATGTATCCAACATTCCAAGCAAAGCATGCCCCCGTGCATATTGCCAGGTGGCTGGGTAGTCAATAGAAAACCCATTTGCCTGAATATTCAGGTGGTACTGGTGATAAGGTATTATGTTATTTGGAAACAATAAAGGGTCATTGGGTATTGATGAGCCCTGTAATCCGGACTCTGCACTGAGCTTTTGCTTGGCTTTAGCTAGATACTCTTTACTCCATGCTTGGGCACTCACATTAGCATAAAAAAATAAGCTAGCAAGTATCAATACTCTGAAAATATTTCCACTTATACAATATTCATTCATCAGAACTTCATGCCTAAAAAGTGACTCTTCCCCTGATCGATTAGGAAGATTACCCTATATAGGTATGAGATGTAAAGCCTCAGCCTTGCCCAGTCACGGCTAATTTGTTCTAAGCTAGAACACTAGGAAATAAGCCATTTTAGCTTTCGGCTCAAACTATAGAAATCAATGGCTTAGAGCGAGAACAAATTAGCCGCGCTTGCCCAGTGACATGAGTCTCAAATAGTCCAAATTGCTCATAATCACATGATGTTTTTTGTCCTAGTGGTTACAAAATACAACATTGAACCCACAAGGAAAAAGAAAATTGTGGTTAACCACGCGGTTTGAGAAGCATAGGTTATAAGCCATAAACAAAGCACAAAACCGAGCACCGGAATAAGATAACCGCCATATAAACGGAATTGACCCTCTGTGCTAGGCATTTTTCTTTCTAAAATGGGTAAGGCCGCTATGCTGAGAATATAGGTTAACAACCTGGCTAATGTACTCACTACAGCCAGCCAGATAAAACTACCACTCAGTGCCAGCAATACGGCAATTACTGCATAGAATAGAATCGAGTTGACGGGTGTATGGAAGCGTTGATTCACTTTCCCGAACCAGGCGGGCATGGTTCCCATATTAGCCATTGCGTAGGTCATTCGCGGGGCTGTCATCATCGAAACTGAACAGTTTCCACCAATGGAAAACACCGCTCCTAAAGTCAGAATAATAGCACCTACAGGCCCCATCACAACCACTGCTACATCTGCCAATGGCGTGCTGCTTTCTGCCAGGCCTGGTAGTGCCGATATAGAAATCCATTGAATTAAAAAATACAAAACAGTGATAGTTAGTACCGTTATTGGTAAAGCGTAGGCAATGTCTTTGCGTGGGTTGCGCGCCTCACCCGCAGGAACTGAGGCGCTTTCGAAGCCAACAAAGGCATACAGTAGCAGCAGCACCGTCTCGCCAAAACTATCAATTTCCGGCAAGCCGCTCTGAATCAACAACTCTGGCTGGATGTGTGAAATTCCCAGAATTATCAATAAAAATAAGGGTGCTAATTTAAGTACGGTAAACACATATACCATCAGCATTGATTTACGCACACCAACAATATTCACGAATGCCAATAGGGCAAATATGAGCACAACAGTAAGCTGATGAACCCAGCCCGATTCTAATGGTGCCCAGAACCAGCCCGCGTAGATAATCATTAGTTTGGTATTTGCAGCCAGAGCTGCC
The DNA here is from genome assembly GCA_021648045.1 of Lysobacterales bacterium. Taxonomy (GTDB): domain Bacteria; phylum Pseudomonadota; class Gammaproteobacteria; order Xanthomonadales; family SZUA-36; genus SZUA-51. The sequence goes on along the minus strand of JAKITM010000133.1, from coordinate 999 downwards.
AAACGGCTGACATAGGTTAACCAGCCCGATTGAAAACCAGCAAACGAACCAAAGGCTTTGTCTGCATATTGAATCGGCCCGCCGGTATCATCGAAAAAACTCGAGGCTCGAGAAAAGCATAAAACCACTGTCATAATCAATACTGCGCAAAACAGAAATAACCACGGACTAAAATAACCGCTTCTGGCGGCAGCCACTGCGGGTAAAGCGAAGATGCCAGCCCCGATTACCCCATTCAAGGCGATCGCCGAAAACCCTAACTTCCCTATTCCGCGTTCCAGTAATATTTTGTTATCATTTTTCATACGAATGTCCGTCTAGAACTTGCAACACAAACTAAAAACCACAAATCCAGATGTTCAAAAACCCAGCATAATTGCAGACAAGGCTACATTCAGCGTATAGTAACCCGTAATTAAAAACAAAGAGGGTAAATATTATGAAAAAATATGTCGCTGAGTCTTTTGGTACATTTTGGTTAGTCTTGGGTGGTTGTGGTAGCGCTGTGCTGGCTGCCGGCTTTCCTGAGCTGGGCATTGGCTTCGCCGGTGTCGCCCTAGCATTTGGTTTAACTGTGCTGACCATGGCCTATGCAATTGGTCATATTTCAGGCTGTCACCTGAATCCCGCCGTATCCATTGGCCTTTGGGCAGGTGGTAGGTTTCCGGGTAATCAAGTGGCACCCTATGTTGCAGCCCAAGTTATTGGTGGCATCATTGGCGCCAGCGTACTCTATGTAATAGCCAGTGGTGCCCCCGGTTTTGACCTTGCTGGCGGTTTCGCGGCAAATGGCTATGGTGAGTATTCACCCGGTGGTTATTCAATGACTGCCGCTTTGGTGACTGAAGTAGTAATGACAATGATGTTCGTACTAGTCATTATGGGTGCTACCGATAAGCGTGCACCCGCCGCTTTGGCACCGCTTGCCATTGGCTTGTGTCTCACGCTAATCCACCTGATCAGCATTCCGGTAACCAATACTTCGGTTAACCCCGCGCG
>JAKITM010000018.1 GCA_021648045.1 Lysobacterales bacterium | reverse complement strand
GCTTATTGCAGCTCAACTTGTTCGAAAAAAGGGATATGATGGCCTTGCTTCGAGGAGACCCGCCTCCTGGCAGGGTTGCGGATCCCAATCAAATGGTTATGCTATGAAAGTTAACGGGACACTAGTGTTCCACACTAAATTAAGTTTTTATCAACATACCTACATTTTATGCTCTTGTCAAATGGTTAGCATTAGCTAACCATTTGAAGTTGCGTTGTTATATAGCTTCTTAATTACATCATACCCCAGCCGTCGAGTACAGGATCACCATGCTCTGCCTCAGAAAATGCCATAACGTAATCAACATAAGCATCAGCCGCAGAATCCAAAAGCAACAACGGGGTCAGGTCTTGTATTTTGCATCGGGGTCATTTGCAACTATTCAGCTAATATGCGTTCTGCTTTTTTCGGACACATGAGTTAAGAATAATTCATTTCACTTACGATTTAATAAGCAAAATACAAGACCTGACCCATGCCTTTCAAGCTGGTGGGTGATTTTGGACGTTAGAAGTGCAACCCCAATTATGATAACTGTAGTTGACATATTTTATACTGTGTAATATAATTGACAGTATGTTGAGTATTCATAAAACTGAAGCTTTCTCAAAATGGTTTGATAAATTAAAAGACGCTAGAGCTAAGGCTCGAATTCAAGTACGCTAGAGCTAAGGCTCGAATTCAAGTACGCATTGACCGTCTTGAAATAGGGCATTTTGGTGATTCAGCAGCAGTTGGGGAAGGGATTCATGAATTGCGTATCTTTTATGGTCCTGGGTATCGAGTTTACTTTGTGAAACATGGTGCTATCACGATCATACTACTTGCCGGCGGCGATAAGAGCACGCAAGTATCAGATATTAAAAAGGCAAAATTGCTTTTAAAGCAGCTAGAGGAATAATTATGGCTATCAAAACTACTTCTTGGGACTCTGCAGAATATCTTAAAACAGATGAAGATATTCAGTTATACCTTGAAGCCTGTGTTGAAGAAGCAGGCGATGATCCATCCTTTATACTAAGGGCACTAGGAATTATTGCGCGCGCAAAAAATATGAGTGAGCTTGCCCGGCAAACAGGGCTAAGTAGAGAGGGTTTATACAAGGCTCTTTCCGAGAATGGAAACCCAACTTTTGCAACTGTAACAAAAGTGGCTAAGGCTCTTGGGTTTCAAATCACATTTAAATCGGTTGCTTAAAGAGAGTTCTAACAAGCAAATAAACTTCGCGTACTTCACATGCTGGACGCGCAAATAGACGCGCGCCAGTTATTTAAAAAGTTGAGGCTGCAGGGAAATTTACCCATTGACACTTTGTAAAAAGATTGATACCGTAAAATTTACATCACAAAAGGAGTTGTGATGTTGCATTGATGTGATCGGCACGAGGGAGCCGTGATATTCAGTTAACTGGATATTTAATGTGTAAATTATAAATTGAATAGAAGAAAAAAATTATGCGAAAATTACCAATGAATGAAATACAGGAAGTTAGCGGGGATCCGGCTCCGTTAGTTTGGGCCGCAGCCCAAGTCGCTAGGTGTGTAGCAAGTGCAGCTTGCAGGAGGTCAGTACAAGTAGGTGCTCTTGCTGCAGTTGGGTACGGAAACAACAAAAAATGAAATCTCGGGAAAAATTCATAGAGAAGAATTGGTTCTGGATAGCACTTCTAATAGTTGTCGTCTTTGGGTATACCTATGGGAAAGATCGGGCACTACGCGACAAGGTTAGTACTCAACATACTGTTTTAGCTTTTGAAAGGAGTGAATTGATATGAGAGAGCTGTGTAATTGAAGAAAGAGTGTGCGTTAGCGGCGGTTTCTTTTGGGTTGCGTTACCCATAGCATAGTTGTTGGGACTGGTTATCTTTTGGTCAAGGATTGCGCTATTCGTGATAACGAACACGAAGATGATAAAAAACATCGTGACCATCAACTACTCGACTAATATGAGTGCTAGCTTTTTTCGGACACATGATTTAAAAACAATTCATTACGCTTACGAGTAATATGCAAAATACAAGACTTGGCGCCTGTCTTTTTTTAGCCAAAAGTAAGATATGTACTTGCAATTAAATCAAGTATATGCTAGCTTATTTATGTGGTTTTCATAACTACTGATTAAGGGTATCGTTGCTAGGGTCTTACTTAACAAGGCGATAAGTAACTATAAATAACCGTTTTTTGTACCAAATTATTGCTACGGGGGGTAGCTAGCTATGACCAGAACAGTCAATTATTCCAAGCATTCCGGGAACAGCATTCCCGCATCTATTGTATCGTCCGCTATTGAAAGCTCGCACCGGGAAGTGAAGCCGGTTAAGGCAAAAGTACGAGCAACTCACAGCACGGATATAACCCGCATTTATCTCAATGAAATTGGCCGTTGGCCATTACTCACTCGGGAACAGGAAATTCAACTTGCCGAACAGATTAGCGCTGGTTGTGAAAGCAGTCGTCGAAAAATGATTGTCTCGAATTTGCGTCTGGTGGTGAATATCGGCAGGAATTATTTAAACCGTGGGCTTAGCCTGCTGGATTTAATCGATGAAGGTAACCTGGGCTTAATTCGGGCAGTAGAAAAATTTGACCCTGAGCGCGGTTGTCGTTTTTCAACCTACGCCACCTGGTGGATAAGGCAGGCTGTTGATCGTTCGGTAATGAACCAGAGCCGAACAGTGCGCCTACCTATCCATATAATTCGTGGCCTAACATCATATCTTCGTGCAATTCGTGCGCTTGAGCAGCAGCTTGGACGCTGCCCACATATTGAAGAAATTGCGACTGAAATTGGCGTCACCAATGCTCAAGCTAATAAAATGTTTGTGGTTAGTGACCAGCATATGATAACCGGCGATATACAGCTGAAAGACGGCAACATCAGTTTGCTCGACTCGCTACCTGCCACCGATGCAGAGGTGCCGGATCAACTAGCTGCTAAAGACTCTGCCCGACTACAGCTGAAGCGGTGGTTGAGTAAACTTAACCAGCAGCAGCGCGCGGTAATGATCCACCGCTTTGGTCTGGATGGAGGAGGTGGGCGAACACTGGAACAAGTGGGCGATATTTTGGGGGTCACCCGCGAACGGGTACGCCAAGTCCAGATGTCAGCATTAACCCGCCTACGGGAGATATCCGCGCGCGCAGGTGTGACTGAAGTACCTTTACTTGATTAACCCAGTAGGCGTGGCGTAGTTTGCTTGTGTTACGGCTTTTTAATGGGTTAAAAGCATGCTGGCAAGCCCAACAAAGGCAACAATGCCAACTACATCTGTGACAGTGGTTAACACCACACCACCTGCTAATGCAGGATCAATGCGGATTTTCTTCAATACTAAAGGGACTACGGTGCCAGCGATAGCACCCGCCAGCAGGTTGATAACCATGGCGGCTGCCATGACTGCACCGAGTTTGTAATCTTGATACCACCATGCCGCAATGGCTGCAACGATACCTGCAAAAAATATACCGTTGAGTATACCAACAGCGACTTCTTTACGGAAAATAGCGCCGGCATTGCTGAGGCTTACATGCCCTGTTGCCATACCCCGGATCATCAAAGTAAGTGTTTGTGTACCGGCAATGCCGCCCATACTCATAACCACCGGAAATAATATCGCCAATGCTACGATTTGTTCGAGTGTGGGCTCGAAGAGTGAGAGTACTAAGGCTGCAATAAAGGCGGTTACCAGATTAACAGTCAACCAAATCCAGCGCCGTTTGGCAGTTTGCACAACTGGCGCAAACATATCGTGCTCTTCATCTAGGCCGGCCATGGTTAATACTGAATGTTCTGCTTCATCACGGATAACATCAACGACATCATCAATTGTAATTCGACCGACGAGAATGCCGTGTTCATCAACAACCGGTGTTGAAATCAGGTCGTGATGTTCGAATTCCTGCGCCACCTGGCTGTCGTGCAAATCTGCCTGTAGCGCGGGTATATCAGTATCCATGACTTCTGAGACTATCAGTCCCGGGTTCAGTATTAGCAGGTCCGTCAGTTTTACGCTGCCCAGATAACGACCGCGACGATCGACAACAAACAACTGATCTACCATCTCAGGAAGCTCGCCCCTGAGGCGTAGGTAGCGTAAGACGACATCGAGGCTAACATCCGGTCTCACAGTTACAACATCCGGGTTCATTAAGCCGCCGGCGGAATCCTCCGGGTAGGAAAGTACCTGTGCAAGGCGTTCGCGATCTTGCCGATCCATGGCGGTTAAAATTTCGCGAATAACAGTATCCGGGAGATCTTCAAGGATATCAGCAAGGTCATCAAGATCAAGGTCGCCAGCGGCGGCTACTAGATCGGTTTGACTCATATCCTTAATCAGGCTGGCGCGCACTTGATCATTTACATGAACCAGTACATCACCTTCGATTACCGGATCGACCAGGTCCCAGACAAGCAAGCGGTCGGCTAGCGGGAGTGACTCCAGTAACTCAGCAATTTCAGCACCGGTGAGGCTGTGCAGCATACCCTCAATCTGGTTTTTTGTTCCACTGCCAAGTGCCTCGGAAATCTTTTGTAGGTGGCGTGCCGTCTTTTCTTCGTATTTTTCTTGCATTACGGCATCCCCGCTTACAGTTAATCCCAGTATTAGTCGCTTATTATGCGATGTGTGGCGGTTCAGGTCTAGATGTGGGTTTTTCTCAGGCCAGATTGTTTTGTAATAACAGCGTCAGGATATTGGCATTTTTGGAAGGTTTTACTCCAGCTCCCGATGGACCAGTTGAAGCTTGTGGAATTTTCCCTTGAGTTGCTCTGCGAGTTGCTCTGCGAGATAAACTGACCGATGCTGACCTCCGGTACAGCCTATACCAATGGTGATATAACTGCGTTGAGATTCAGCAAATTTCTCTAGCCAACAATCGAGGAAGGTAAATGTATCAGCCAGGTACTCACAGGTCATTGCATCACTACCGAGCCAGTCTATTACCGCCTGATCTCTACCGCATTGGCTGCGCAACTGAGTTTCCCAGTGTGGATTGGGCAGACAACGGACATCAAAGAGGAAGTCAAGATCCTCTGGAATACCGTGTTTGAAGGCAAAAGACTGCAACACCAATGTCATTTCCTCAGATTGCTTGTGCTGGGTAAGCTTTGCAATCTGGCGGCGTAATTGATGTAGATTAATGTCGCTGGTATCAATGACATGATCGGCCGCGCATTTAAGCGGTACAAGGATTTCCTGCTCCAAATCGAGAGCGGTTGGCAGGGTTATATCTGCACAGGTTAAAGGGTGGCGCCGTCTAGTTTCACTAAAGCGCTGGAGCAGAGTTTTACGGTTGGCAGTTAAAAAAAGCAAATGACTGTTAATGCCTTTATCCGCCAGTTTTGATAGCCAGCGGGGAATATTACCCAAGTCTTCACTGCGGTCGCGCGCATCTATGGCGACGGCAACTGCAGGATATCGTGCTGGCTGTTCAAGGATTTGCAGAATAAATGCTTGCAGTAGGCCGGACGGGAGGTTATCGACGCAGTAATAGTTGAGGTCTTCTAATGCGTGCAAGGCGATAGTTTTACCACTGCCTGATAGCCCGCTTAAAAGTACGAGTTGCTGTTTTTCCGGGGCCAGCTTAATTGGATTTTTTGCAGAACTCATAATTCAGTAGAATACCTTTAAATTAAGTGCGTTTAATGATTGCCTTGCTAAGTTTAGCTTTTCCAGTTGGCGAGTAGTTCTTGCAGTTTTGCCGCTGAGTCTGCGGTACGCAGTTGCTCGCGGAATTCTGCGTTGGAGAACATATCTTCAACCTGGCTGAGCAGTTGCAAGTGATCCTCGCTGCAATGTTGCGGTACGGTAATCGCAAACAACATATCTACGGGCTCACCATCCTCTGCCTCAAATTGAATCGCTTTGCGTAGCCTTACAAAGGCTGCCCGAGCAGTGTTTGAATCTGGCACACGGCCATGCGGGATAGCAACGCCGTTGCCGATGCTGGTACTACCTAAGCGCTCGCGTGAGCACAGACTTTCGAATACGAGTCTGACATCATTGCTGTCTTCTTTGTTGACCAGCAGATCGCTAAGGATTTCCAGCAGTTTTTTCTTACTGCCGGCATGTTCGTTAAGGCTGATACGCTCGGGCGACAGCAAATCACTTACTTGCATCTTCTATAGTCTCTTTACTGGCCCCGGTGGTGGTCTTTGAGGATTTCTTTATGCCGGATGACTTGACGATCCAGTTTGTCGATCATCATATCAATTGCAGCATAGAGATCCGGCTCAGTCGAACTTGCAACTATGGCTTTGCCACCGCCGGCAAGGCTTAAGTTAGCTTCGGCTGTGTGGTTGTTCTTAGCCACATCAAGCACCACATGCGCGGAAACGATTTTGTCGAAATGACGCTCCAGTCGAGAGATTTTCTCAGTAACATAAGCGCGTAAAGAGGCAGTGACTTCAATATGTTGGCCTGAAATTGTTAATTGCATGGTTTGCTCCTTAGTTATACCGAATAGTACTCAAACTGCATAATACAGCTGCACTTAGTTGGTAAGTATGCACCGATTGTGGATGCCTGGTCCGATGGATACCAACGGATAATGCAGCTGTTTTCATATTGTAATTTTATACTTGTTTGCGCAAAAATCCTAGGGTTTTTCGAACTCATGACTATAGCTTTGTTTTAATTTAGAAATTTAGCTAGTATTTATCGTGTTTTGAACAGTTTCAGAAAAACATCGACATAAAATACAAACTTTATGCAATCCACAAATGCTGGAATCAATCCCTGAAGTTTTTATATTGCAGCGGCATTTCACAATTCGCGTCTTTAAGCAGGGCAATTGCAGCTTGCAGATCATCGCGTTTTTTTCCAGTAATACGCAGCTGTTCGCCTTGAATAGCGGTCTGCATTTTCATTTTGCTTTCTTTAATCAGCTTGACCAGTTTTTTGGCTTCCTCAGTTTGAATGCCTTCTTTAACCAGAATTTTCTGGCTTGCCGTACGCGCATGAATTACGGCTTCTTGTGGATCAAGGCATTTTAAGTCAATACTGCGTTTGACCAGTTTTCCAGCGAGTACATCGTTCATTTGTTGTAGCTGAAATTCAGCCTGGGCAGTCAGTGTTATGGTGTTTTCCTGCAACTCAAAATTGGCATCGCTGCCCTTGAAGTCAAAGCGGGTTTTTACCTCGCGATTGGCTTGATCAATGGCGTTGTTGAGTTCGTGATGATTGATTTCTGATACAACATCAAAAGAGGGCATATTGTCTCCATTTATAAGTTTGCGGACTGTGTATGGTCGGCGATGTTTGTGCTGAATAATTGCGGTTAAGGTTTTTTGATCCTAAAAATGTCTGAGTTTCTCCCGTCGTTGATTGCGGCGGCGTTCGGAAGATGAACCAATGCCCAAAGCTTCTCGGTATTTTGCTACAGTGCGGCGGGCGATGCGTATTCCTGAATCTTGTAATTGTTCAGAAATTTTAAGATCACTTAAAGGTTTAAGCACCGGTTCTGCGCTAATCAGTTCAGCGATCCGGGCTTTGACGGCAACCGAGCTGACGGTTTTGCCATCCTGTGTGTTTACATGGCTGGAAAAGAAATACTTTAATTCAAAAATACCGCGCGGAGTGAGAGCGTATTTACGCGTAGTAGCTCTGGAAACGGTAGATTCGTGCAAGCCGGTTTCTGCTGCAATTTCGCGCAATACTAAGGGCTGCATGGCTTTATCACCATCTTCTAGGAATCTTTGCTGGTGCTGAACGATAGCATTAGAAACCAGCATTAAGGAGCGGTTTCGTAAAATCAGTGCATTCATTAACCAACGAGCTTCCTGTAAATGCCCTTGCAGATAATCCGACTCTTTCTTACCTTCTGAGCGCAACAGCTGGATATAATAGTTATTTAGCTGCAGTTTGGGTTCATTTTCGGGGTTTAGTGAAACGCCCCAGCCCCTCTCTTGTTGGATACCATCTTGTTGCAGGAAGTAGACATCCGGCACGATATACTCATCCCGACGGTTGTCATAGCGCGATCCAGGGCGCGGCTCTAAGGATTGGATCAGCTCGATGGCAAGAATGACTTTTTCTCTGCTGGCATTAAGCCTTTCAATCAGTTCCTCCAGCTGCCCGTCGATTAATAAATCTAGACCATCACGAGCGAGTCGGGCGGCGGTATTTCTGCCCGGGGTATCTTGGGGCAGGGCAGCCAACTGAACCTGAATGCACTCGCGCGCATCCGCACAGGCAACTCCGACAGGTTCCATCCGCTGGACACGGTGGAGTACCGCTGTAACTTCTGCGGCCGATACAGAAACTTCCGGCTGCAGGCTCTGCTGAATATCCTCAATGCTATCGGCCAGATAGCCGTCTCCATCGAGCGCATACACAATGGCTTCAGCTATTGCGCTGTCAATATCAGAAAATGAAGTCAAGTTGATTTGCCAGAGTAGGTGACTCTGTAGGCTGGCGTCATCCTGGTCCGGCAGGCTGTCGAGAATATATCCACTGCTGGCAGAACTACTCTGGGTAGAACCCAGGCCCTGGGAGCTAAGCCACTCCTCGGTTGAGAGCTCATCGGCACTGGATTCATTTGATTCTACAAAGTCAGTGTCCGAAAAATCAGGGTCAGGGCTTTCTTCACCTTCCCGTTCCAGTAGCGGATTGCTGTCAAGTGCTTCCTGCACATAATCACGTAGCTCAAGCCGGCCTAACTGCAGTAACTTAATTGCCTGTTGCAACTGCGGTGCCATGTTGAGCTGTTGCTTGAGTTTAAGTTGCAGTCTCTGTGCCATAAGTTTAGTGTGTAATCCTGGGTTAAATTCTGAAAGAGTCGCCGAGATACACATCCCGTACCGACTGATTATTAAGGACTTCCTCCGAACTACCGGCCGCCAGCTCTTTACCGTCGCTGAGAATATAGGCGTAATCGCAAATATCGAGAGTTTCGCGTACATTGTGGTCGGTAATTAACACACCAATATCACGGCTGACGAGATGGGTGACGATATTTTTAATATCACTGACGGAAATCGGATCCACTCCGGCAAAGGGCTCATCAAGCAGCATAAAACGCGGGTTTGCAGCCAGTGCGCGTGCAATTTCTACCCGCCGTCTTTCGCCGCCTGAAAGACTAATTCCGGTTTGATCGGCGAGATGATTGACTGATAACTCTTCCATCAAATGCTCAAGCTCCACTCGGCGCATTTTTTTATCCAGATCCGAGCGCATTTCAAGGATCGCAAGAATGTTATTTTGGACTGACAACTTGCGAAAAATTGAAGCGTCTTGAGGTAGGTAGCCGATACCTTGTTTTGCTCGTAGATTAACGGGTTTGCGAGTGAGGTCTTGTCCATCAATCGTTATTTGCCCCTGGTCTACTGGAACCAGCCCTACAATCATATGAAAACAGGTGGTTTTTCCGGCGCCATTAGGCCCCAATAAACCAACCACCTCGCCCTGTTTTACTTTAAGGGATACACCGCTGACAACTTCCCGGCCCTTATATTGCTTATGCAGATTTGTTGCCCGCAACATTAGTTCACACCACCGTCTTTTGCAGTCTGATCTTTTTTCGTCTGATCTGCCTTGGCCTGATCTATTTCAGTTTGATCTTTTTCTACCTGGTCTTCAGCAGGCTTGCTGCTGTTAGGCGCGGTATCTTTTTGTGTTGGGTTGATACGAAAGTGAACCCGGTCATCACCACCGGCACTACGGGTAAAAAAGCGTTCATTGTTGAGGTCATAGCGAACCCGGTGACCTTTAATTTCACCCTGGGGATGTTTGATTTTGACATCGCCCAAGAGCACTATTTCGGCTTTTTCCACTTCATAGTTAATACTGCTTGCCTGAGCATCCAGCGTTCCGCCTTCAGGCAATTGCTGGTGCCAAGTGACCGGTGTGCCCTCCAGTTCAATACGCACCACTTTAGAGTCGCTGGTGTGAATTTTCCCTAAATCAGCAATAATCTCTAATTCACCTTGTTTTATATGGACATTTTTTTTCAAAATAGTGACACCATCGCCGAGCGCAGAATCACTACTGTCGGCGGTAATATCAATGGGCAAATCGCTATGGGTGCCAAAACCGGTAGCGCTTACATTGCAGCTGCCGAAAACGAGTATTAACAAAATTAGTCTATTGAGTTTCATATTGTCCCTTGACCTGTTGTTGCAAGTTGATCTGCTCGGTATCGAGGTTGGCGTTCATGCCTATACCGCTAATCTGAAGGCCCGGCGCTGTTATCGAAATCAGCACATTGCTGGTCAGTAATCGGTCGGTTTGATTAAACGACAGCTCTTCTGTGCGCAGAGTTATCGGCTGGCTGTCGTTTCCCTCTACTGCTGAGCGTGATTTAACCACTACATTGCCACTGAGGTGGATTTCATTCTGATCATCGCTGATAAGACCGGAATCGGCAAGCAAAGTGGTTTTTTTATTAGTTTTTCTTTGTGGCCAGAGTATCCGCGGGTGACTTACGCGGGTTACCCCGCTGGTGGTGTCTTTGCTCATTCTGGGCGCGTTCATTTGAAATACTAGAAAGCCTTTTTCATCAAAGCTTCTGGCAACAAAATTCTCAAGCTCGTAGTCGATTGAGCTGCGCTGGCTTGACGTTGTTGCCTCAGTTTGGTCGGATTGTTGATTGACCAACCACCGGCTAAACAATGCAAAGCCGGCAAATAGGAGTATCGCGAAAAGTGTACGCTTACGCATGAATTTATTCCTGCCCGGAGCCAGTCGGACTAGTATCTAGGCATTCGGCCAGCCAGGTTTTTTCACTGCCTTGCGCCTGCATGATTAGGTGGCAAAGTTCGCGCACAGCACCGCGGCCGCCCTTGCGGGTAGAAATCCAATCGGCGCGTTTACAGACTTCGGGTTCAGCATCAGCGACGGTTGCAGCCAGGCCCACTTGCGACATGATCGCAAGGTCATTCCAGTCATCGCCAATATAACAAACCTGTGAATCACTCAGTTGAAGTGATTGTATGAGTTGCTTATAGACGCTGATTTTTCGATTCTGGCCCTGAAATAAATGTTTAATCCCCAGCTGGCGAGCACGGCTTGTAAGCAAGTCAGATGCGCGCCCGGTAATAATGGCAAGTTCAACACCGTAACGCTGGATGGCTACCAGCCCCAGTCCGTCTCGCGAACTGAAAGATTTTAGTTCTTCACCAGCATCAGAGAAAAACAGGCGACCATCGCTAAGTACCCCATCCACATCCATGATTAACAAACGCACAGCTTTGGCTTTTGCTAACACTTCTGCTGTGAACTGACTCATACAACACCTGCCTGGAGTAAATCCTGAAAGTTTAGGGCGCCTACCAATTGCTGGTTTCTGTCTACTACCAGTAGTCCCTGAATACGGTGTTTTTGCATTTTGTTCAGTGCGTTTACTGCTAGGTCATTTCGACGAATGGTGACTGGGTTTTTATGCATGAGTTCGACTATAGGAGTGCTTGCCGGGTTTTGTCCAAACTCTAGGTTGCGGCGTAGATCGCCATCAGTATAAACGCCGAGAATGTGGTTTTGGGCATCAACCACCGCTACCATTCCGAGGCGCTTGCCGGTCATTTCCAGAATGCCATCGGTGAGCATGGCAGTTTCGGCGACTTTTGGGATACCTTCTTCACCTTTGTGCATGATTTCTTTAACATGCAGCAACAGGCGACGACCTAACTGACCTGCGGGGTGCGACTGGGCAAAATCTTCGCGGGTAAAGCCGCGTGATTCAAGCAGAGATATCGCTAATGCATCACCCATAACTAGAGCGGCTGTAGTGCTCGATGTTGGTGCCAAACCAAGCGGGCAGGCCTCTTTGCTAACAGACACATTGATGTGTACATCAGCGTGTCGAGCAAGGGTTGAATCTGGTTTGCCGGTCATGGCTACTGACCTTGTGCCTAGACGCAGTAGTTGCGGTAATATTTGATTTACCTCATGGGTTTCGCCACTGCTGGAGATAATCAGCAGGACATCCTCAGTGGTGATCATGCCAAGGTCTCCGTGACTGGCTTCCGCCGGGTGTACGAAGAATGCCGGAGTGCCGGTACTGGCAAGAGTGGCGGCAATTTTGTTGCCAATATGGCCGGATTTCCCCATGCCAATGACGATGACTCGGCCCTTGCAGGAAAGCATGATTTCACAGGCCTTGAGGAATTGATCATCAATTCGATTGAGTAGACCACTAATGGCTTCCAGCTCAGTCTCAATGACTGCAGTGGCTAATTGTTTGATCGCGGTTTGATTCATGCAAGCTAGTTTAACCGACTTGGCACATATATTGCAGCTGCATTACCAAGGATATAGAATATGTTTGGCTTATGCCAGCGTTTGCCAGAGCACTACAGCAGTATAGATCAGATAGAGCATGAGCAGCGCTACGCCTTCTAACCGGGTTATACGGCCGACACCTTTGAGTCGCCAGGCTACCGCAAATAGCAAGAATGTAAAAGCAAACATAACAACAACATCACGACTGAGGATAAAACTTTCCAATGGGATCGGCGTGATTGCAGCACCGATGCCGAGAACACCCAGCAAATTAAACATGTTCGAGCCGATAACATTGCCGATAGCAATATCATCTTCATGTTTTAGGGCGCTGGATATAGAGGCTGCAAGCTCCGGCAGGCTGGTGCCGAAGGCGACAATGGTTAAGCCTATTATGGTGCTGGAAATGCCGTAAATTGTGGCTATAGTTACCGCGCCCTCTACCAGGAATGCTGAGCTGAGCGGCAATAATATTAAACCAACAACCAGCCAAATAATTGCCGTTTTCATCGGCATATCACGCGGGATTTCAGCTTCAAATTCCTGAATCAAAGGGTCAGACTCACCTCGTTCCATGCCTACAATAACCATATATGTCAACAGTACAACGAGTCCTACCAGTAGGATATAACCGTCAACCTGGGTCAACATACCATCCCACATCAGCAGGGTGGCTATTATCATAATGAATAATAAGATAGGAAATTCTTTACGCAGTAGTCCTGATTCCACCGTCAGCGGGTAAATAATCGCAGTAACACCGAGCACCAAACCAATATTGGTAATGTTAGAGCCAATGGCGTTGCCTACGGCTAATCCGGGGTTGCCCTGCAGGGCAGCAATTGCAGAAACGACCATTTCCGGTGCGGAAGTACCGATACCGACGACAGTTAGACCGATAACTAATGGCGAAATACCAAGGTTAGATGCGGCAGCGGCAGCGCCGGCTACCAGTCGATCTGCAGCCCATATCAATAAAATGAAACCGCCAATAATCTGTATCAGGGCAATTAGCATGCGTTGGTAAGCCTGCCGTTTGCATAGATATTATTCGGGCTGATTGTAAGACAATCATAAAAAAGCCTGAATTTAGTCAGATTCATGTGCTGGTTTCCATATTTTATTTTGATAAGGCTGTTAAAATGACTATTCTAAATCGCCTAGTTTTTTAATGCCAACCGGGCAGGCGAGAAATACATATGGATAGTCTATGGATAGCAAGACAATAGAGCAACTGATTCGCGCAGGAATTACCGATGTTGAGGTTAAAGTCCACTCCGATGACAATGTACATTTTGAAGCAGTGGTTAGCAGTTCGGCATTTCTTGGCAAAAATCCCTTGCAACGGCACCGGATGGTCTATGCCACTTTAGGTGATTTACTGGGTGGTGAAATTCACGCTTTGTCAATTCAAGCAAACTTGCCAGACTCTCCGCAAGACAATGCGGGCTAGTGTAAACAGGGTAGTTTAATGGCTAAAATATTAATTAATGGTGGTCCGGTATTACAGGGTGAGGTGTGGATATCAGGGGCAAAAAATGCGGTTCTGCCGATTTTGTTTGCCAGTATTCTTGGCTCTAAAACATCAAGAATCGGCAATGTGCCTCACCTACAGGATGTCACCACAAGCGTAGAGCTTATGGCGCAAATGGGCGCGATGATATCTATCGATGAGCGCATGCGAATAGAAATTGACCCCACCACGCTAAACAACCATGAAGCACCTTATGATTTGGTCAAGACCATGCGCGCTTCAATATTGGTGTTAGGACCCTTGCTGGCCAAACACGGGCGAGCTACTGTTTCATTGCCGGGAGGCTGTGCGATTGGTTCACGACCTGTGAATTTGCATATTCACGGCCTGGAATTAATGGGTGCAGACATCCAGGTTCGTAATGGCAATATCGAAGCCATCGCAGAGCGCTTAAAGGGCGCTAGAATTGTGATGGATATGGTCTCGGTTACCGGTACTGAAAACTTGATGATGGCAGCGACCCTGGCTGATGGAATCACTGTTATTGAAAATGCAGCGCAAGAACCAGAAGTTGAAGATCTGGCGAATTACCTG
Organism: Lysobacterales bacterium; assembly: GCA_021648045.1. Taxonomy (GTDB): domain Bacteria; phylum Pseudomonadota; class Gammaproteobacteria; order Xanthomonadales; family SZUA-36; genus SZUA-51. The sequence goes on along the minus strand of JAKITM010000018.1, from coordinate 17,628 downwards.
ATTGCCATGGGTGCAAAAATCAGCGGTGCGGGCTCACATACCATAACCATAGAAGGCGTTGATGAGCTTGGTGGGGCGGAATATAGTGTTCTGCCGGACCGAATTGAGGCAGGTACCTACTTGGTTGCCGGCGCGATTACCGGTGGCAAGGTTAAAGTGACCTCTGTACGCCCTGAAACCATGGATGCCATCCTCGATAAGTTACAGGAAGCCGGCGCGAAAATTACTTGTGGTGATGACTGGATTGAACTGGATATGCAGGGTCGTAGGCCTTTAGCGGTAAACTTAACAACCTCTCCTTATCCGGCTTTCCCTACCGATATGCAGGCTCAGTTTACTGCTCTAAATTGCATTGCTGAAGGCACAGGTGTGATTACAGAAACTGTGTTTGAAAATCGTTTTATGCATGTTCAAGAGTTACAGCGACTGGGTGCTGATATCCAACTAGAAGGCAATACTGCGATTATTCGCGGTGTAGAAAAATTAACCGCAGCGCCTTTAATGGCTACGGATTTACGCGCTTCGGCTTGTCTAGTGTTAGCTGGTTTGGTGGCTCGTGGCGAAACCTCGGTAGATCGTGTGTATCACATTGACCGGGGTTATGAAGTTATTGAAGAAAAACTCGGCCAGATAGGCGCTAAAATCCGTCGTAAACAAATAACCTGATCCCGGAGAATGCCCTCAGCTCGGATTTAAACGCGCTTATTTCAAGGTCGCTGAGTATTTTGCTGGCAACGGTCCGTAACGGCGACGGCCTGACCCTGTATTTGTAGTTTTTTTAGTGTCAAACTGATACTGCGTTTTTTGGATTTACCAGTGTCGGTACGCACCACAATATGGTTCAAGTCAGGTGCCAGCCAGTGGTGTTGAAATTTGCCTGGTTTTTTGTAAATGCGCTCAATTTTAATTGTTGGCAGACAACCAAACACAGTCTGTAAATTTTCTTTGCCGCTAAGTTTGTAGTGTTTCAATTTTATTTCATCTTTGTCGAGGAAAGGAAAGCTGAATTCCGTTTCGCCTTTGGCGACCGCCTCTTGCATGCTGAACAGGAAGGTGATGGGATCAAGCGTGCCGGGTTTCAGTTTCAGGTCGAATGTATCATCATTGTGACGAATCGATACCTGCATCGACTGCCAGTTAAATGCGGCATGCCAATGCTCCTTTTTACCGATATATTTTAGTTTTCGGGTGAAAATTAGTGCTTGGGGTTTGCCTTGTTTCCAGTTGAACTCACCGATTTCGGTGTCTTGCGCGCGAGCCAGCCAGGCAAGGCCTTTGTCACCGCGTGCTTTTAATGTATAGCGGAAGCGGTCATTACCCAATGATTCTAATTTGGCAGTGGGTCGACTTTGTAGTTTGCCATTGTAGGTCAGTTCAAGTTCGGCGGTGTAGGCTTTTAGCGGGCTTAACTGTTGTTCAGGTGGTTGATTACTCTGACTGGCTTCGCTGGTCGAGGCCGCTAGTAAGAGCAAGATGGCCATCAGTGGCCAGTGGTAGAGGTTTTTCATGCAGTTTTCCATCAATGTGAAGCATATCATCAATCAACTCGACTGTATGCTGGCTGAATAGCTCCAGACTGGCGACCAGCAGTTGATGTTCAATTGGTTGCAAACGGTCTGCCATAATATCGGCGGAATCACCTGGTTCAATTGCCAGAACTGCCTGGCTGATGAGCGCGCCGGCATCGAGCTCAGGGGTAACAAAGTGAATGCTGGCGCCATAGTGGCTGTCACCCGCAGTTAATGCCCGGTTATAGGTATCTAGACCAGTATATTTTGGTAACAGCGATGGATGTAAGTTAATCATGCGGCCAGGGTATGAATTTACCAACTCCGCGCTAAGGATACGCATGAAGCCCGCTAGCACGATGAGCCCAGGTTGCCATTCCTGAATAAGCCGGGATAGTTGGCGGTCGTAGTCTTGTCGGTCGGGATGGTTGGCAGGATCAACAAATATGGCAGGAATGTCAGCCTGACGGGCTATGTCCAGACCGGGGGCCGTGCTGCGGTTGCTGATAACGGCACAGATATCCAGCGGCAATCGGCCGCTGTCGCGGGCAGCAATCATGGTGGCTAGGTTGCTACCATGGCCGGAGAGTAGAACAAGGCAGCGAAGTGCGGTCATTTCACTCAATCTGAATAAATAACTCTGGATTCTGTAGCAGAAGTTAGGCTTCGCACAGCTCCAATAATCATCGCATCTTCACCAAGTGCCTGTGCTGCTGCACAAACGCTATCAGCATCAGCCGCTGCAACCAACATGACCATACCAATACCACAATTAAAGGTACGCAGCATTTCTTCACGGCTGATATTCCCTTGTTCTTGCAGCCAGTTAAATACGGCCGGTTGTTGCCAGCAGGTGAGATTGACTTCAATACCGCAGTCATCCGCCAATACGCGAATGATATTTTCGGTGATACCGCCACCGGTAATATGGGCAATACCATCAATTGGGTGTTTCTCAAGTAGCTTGAGGATGTTTTTTACATAAATTCGGGTAGGTGCAAGCAATGCATCCGCTAGGCTCTTGGCACTGCCTTCAAGCTCGGTATTAAGATCTGCACCGCGGTGTTCTATCACCCGGCGAATCAGTGAATAACCGTTAGAGTGTGGGCCGCTGCTGGCTAGGCCAATGAGCTTGTGACCTACGCCAATAGCACTGCCATCTATTAATTTAGATTTATCCACAACCCCAACAGTGAAGCCAGCTAGGTCATAATCGCCTGGAGGATACATGCCTGGCATTTCTGCGGTTTCACCACCGGTTAAAGCACAACCGGCCTGACGGCAACCTTCAGCAATGCCTTCAATAACTTCCGCAGCCTGTTCAATTTCAAGTTTGCCGCAGGCGAAGTAATCTAGAAAGAAAAGCGGTTCAGCACCCTGGGCAAGGATGTCATTGACACACATAGCCACCAAGTCGATACCTATGCTGCCATGCTGATTGAGGTCGCGGGCGAGCATAAGTTTGGTGCCAACCCCGTCGGTACCTGAAACCAGGATGGGTTGTTTATACTTCCCTAGGTCCAGTTCAAATAAAGCCCCGAAACCTCCCAAGCCGGAAATCACACCATCTCGATGAGTGGCTTTGACAGCGGGTTTTATGCGTTCCACCAAGGCGCTACCGGCGTCAATATCTACACCTGCATCTTTGTAACTAAGTGAGGGTTTTGTGTCGGGATTAGAGGCGTTTGTGGTTTTAGGGTGTTTTTGACTCATTTTGCCTTCCTTCAGAGCCGTTTAGAGGCTCTTTTTACTGGTGTATATGGTATCTTATTGCGAGTAAGTAAATTGGGAATTTAAGAAAAACAATGAGCATCCGCAAACAACGATTTATCCACAAGCTGATATTTGTGCTGTTACCCGTTCTGCTGCTATTAAATAATGGCTTGAGCGCGGCCGATACGCGCCTGTATACGGTTGAAGTTGAGGTTGCTGATCGTAGCCAGGCTGCCGTCGATCAAGCCCTTCCGGCTGCATTAGATATGATTTTGGTAAAACTCTCGGGACAGGCACATGCCACAGCGAATGGTGCTTATAACAGTGTGCTTAAGTCCTGGGTGCAACGCTATGGTTTTCGTACACAGTTGGTTCCAATGGCTGATGGTAGCCGCGAAAAACAACTGCGCGCTGTCATTAGTCTTGATCCTGCAGAGGTAGACCAAGCGCAGGCAGCATTGGGGCTGCCGATATGGAGCGGAGAACGACCTAAAATTGTTTTATGGGTGGCGCAAGACAATAACGGCCTGCGTAGTTTTCTCCCAGAAGGCGCAGAATACACCCGCCATATATTGCAGGATATATCTGGCAAGCGGGGTGTCAGCTTGCAACAACCGGCGGTAGAGGCTGATGGCGAAGCTATCGATGGCGCGCCACAACTTGCAGATGTTTGGGGTGGTTTCCCGGAACAATTAAGTGAGGCTGCGAGTGCAGTCTCGGCTGATACAATTTTGCTGGCAGCTGCCAGTCAACGCAACGATTACTGGCAAATTCGCTGGAATATGCTGTCGCTACAAAGTAATGCCTCTTTTAGCTCTGAAGCTTCGGTGTTTGAAGATGCCTTGGTTGATGGTCTCAATCAGGTGATAGATAGCATTGCCAGCTTACAGTCGATCGATGCGTCCGACCAGGGGCATTGGCAGGAATCGATCGATATCATTCACCTGCCGGATGCTAGCGCCTACCAGCAGCTCATGTACAGCTTGCAAGACCACCGCCTGGTAACCAGGGTACAAGTAGACTCGGTCGCCGGTCAACGACTGCGATTGGTTCTGAATGTGAATGCATCGCCGGATATTGTCTGGGGTGAGTTGAATAGTATGCTGGAGCTGGCCTATATTGGAACCGGCATTGGTGGGGTAGCGGCAGTATTTGAATACCAGCAGCAGGCGCTATCGGTGGAAACACCTGTAGAAAATATAGATGCTCAGTAATCTTCCCAATATACTTACAATTCTCCGTCTGCTGGCGGTATTTCCGCTGGTGTACTGGTTGCTTACCGGCGCCTATCAACCCGCCTTGATTCTGGCGTTTATTGCCGGAATAAGCGATTGGGTAGATGGTGTACTGGCGCGGCGCTTCGGCTGGACATCCCGCTTTGGCGGAATTATGGATCCGTTGGCAGATAAACTTATGCTGGTCAGCCTAACGCTAGTGCTGGCGTACATTGGGGAATTTCCTGTTTGGTTGGCATTATTAATTATTATTAGAGATGTCGTGATTGTGGCGGGTGGAGTCACCTATAAATACTTCTTTGGTTCGGTTGATGTGCAACCGTTTCGTTTAAGTAAGTGGAATACTGGTCTGGTTATTCTATTGGTTCTGGTGGTTATATTGCGCCTTAATAACATTCAGTTTGAAGTGGCCGGACTGGCGATAATGCCGTTATTAGAAGATGGCTTGATCTTGGTAACGGCCCTAACAACTATCATTAGCGGCATCCAATATGTTTGGGTTTGGGGTGTTAAGGCTATTGGTTTGCATCAATCGGCAAAAATTAAAACGGATGACAGCGTTTGAGAGGGCAGTATGGGTAAGACAAAGAAGACATCGGCGAGCATGGAACCTAATCGCGTTGCGATCAGTGATTCACAAAAATGGTTGATACTCGCTTGCGTGTTGGCCTTGGTGTGGTTTATTCGTGCCTTGGGGCCGATATTAACACCGTTTGTAATATCGGCGGTGTTGGCCTACCTTGGAGACCCGCTGGTTGACCGCCTGCAGAAATGGATGTCGAGGACCAAAGCGGTGCTGCTGGTTTTCTGCGCTATGTTATTAAATTTAGTCCTGATTGTGTTGCTGTTATTGCCCCTGCTAGAAAAACAAATCACTTATCTGATCAGCAACCTACCGATGTATGCTGACTGGATTACCAGTACAGCGTGGCCTTGGGTGCAACAGCGCTTTGGCTTACATGAGGTCGATCTGGGTATGGCACAGCTAACCGACCTGTTGAAACCTCACTGGCAGGAAGCAGGAGGGCTGGCGGCGGCAGTATTGGGTAATATCACGCAGTCGGGCATGGCCTTTCTGGCAATGATTGGTTTGGCTTTTCTGATTCCGGTAATTACTTTCTACCTGCTACGGGACTGGGATGATCTGCTTGAAAATATTCGCCAATTACTGCCTCGCTATGTGGAGCCGGGCATTAGTAAACTTGCGGGCGAGTCAAATGAGATGCTGGGCGCTTTTTTCCGCGGTCAAATTTTGGTAATGATGGCACTGGGAGTGATTTATGCTATCGGCCTATCGCTTATCGGCTTGCAACTGGCCGTCCTGATTGGACTGGTCGCTGGTCTGCTAAGTATCGTCCCATATCTTGGTTTTGCCGTTGGCCTGATCGCCGCACTAATTGCAGCGGCGGTTCAATTTCAGGATGTTTTCCATGTGGTGCTGGTATTGGTGATATTTGGTGGCGGTCAAATGCTTGAAGGCATGGTGCTGACCCCGTGGCTGGTTGGTGACCGTATTGGTCTGCATCCTGTGGTGGTTATATTTGCAGTGCTGGCGGGTGGTCAACTGATGGGGTTTGTCGGCATGTTAATCGCACTACCGGTAGCGGCGGTGTTGAATGTACTGTTGCGCCATGCCAATGAACTTTACCGAGATAGCCAATTATTCGATCGGGAAGTGAAGATCAAGATTGAAAAGGTATGATAGGTACGCCACAAATTCCACTATCATTTAAAGCGCGCAGAAATGATAGTTTCAAAGACTTTGTTATCGGCAACAACCAGCTTGCTTATGCGAGCGCTAAAAACTTTCTCCAGTTCCACGAAAACCCTAAGGCTACAATTAGCCCGCTAAGTCGTCGGTTTCTCTATCTTAAAGGTGATTCCGGTAGTGGCAAAACCCTGTTGTTAAATGCTGTTAGCAATCAGGCCCGGTCATTGGGGAAAGTAGCGATTTATTTACCATTGCGACATTTAATTGATCAGGGAGGCGTGCCGCCAACCGATCTTCGCGGGGTGGAACTGCTGTGCTTGGACGACCTAGATGCACTTGTCGGAAAGCCACAATGGGAAGAGGCTGTCTTCCACTACCTCAACCAGATGCGCACTCAGGCCGCTCATGTGATTCTAGCCGGGCGGCAGGGCCCCGGGAACTTAAATATCAAACTACCTGATTTGCGTTCACGGCTGGCATGGGGTGAAGTCCACGGGCTCAAGGTGCTGGCCGAGCATGACAAAAAATTAGTACTGCAACAACATGCCAGATCACAGGGTGCGGAAGTGCCAGATGAGGTTTTAAACTATCTGTTGAAGTATGGTAAACGGGATATGAAAAGTCTGTTAGGAATGCTCAATTCACTGCAACAGCAGGCCTTTGCTGCCAAGAGATCGCTCACCGTACCACTTTTGCGCGAAGTGCTCAAAAATAATACTGGCTAAATTGTGAGATAATACTCTGTTACAAAATCACTCATTAAAATAATAATAAGGAGAATAGCAATGTTAAGTAAACTAGAAATAACCCGCAACTGGCTACCGCGGTATACCGGTATGCCCTTGGCAAAGTTTGGCGACTATATCTTGCTGACGAATTTTGATTTTTATGTGCAGGAATTTGCTGAAAAATACTCGACTGAAATTTATGGTGAAGGTCGTCCGATGCAGGCGGCTAGTAACGATCAGGGTCTGACGATTATCAACTTTGGCATCGGCTCAAGCAATGCTGCCACTATTATGGATTTGTTGTCTGCTATAAAGCCCAACGGGGTTTTATTCTTGGGTAAGTGCGGCGGGCTGAAGAAATCTTCAGAACTAGGACACTTTATTCTGCCCATCGGCGCTATCCGCGGGGAGGGCACCAGTGATGATTACTTCCCCCGGGAAGTTCCTGCACTACCATCTTTTAAACTGCATAAATTCGTTTCCGACAAAATCGTTGAGCGCGAGCTGGAATATCGTACGGGTGTAATCTACACAACTAACCGTCGTGTCTGGGAACATGATTTAGATTTCCACGCCCGTTTGCATGCAATGACCTGTATCGGTATTGATATGGAAACCGCAACAATATTTATCGTTGGTCATGCAAATGAAATTGCGAGAGGTGCACTACTACTGGTATCAGATGTGCCGGTTACACCCGAAGGAGTTAAAACAGAAGCCTCGGATAGTAAAGTGACTTCCAAGTTCGCCGACCTACATTTACAACTAGGCATAGATGCAATGACAGACCTTGGTTTAAAAGGTGAAAAAATCAAACATTTCCGGTATTAATATAAATGAGGAGACGGTACCTAAAAGTACCATCCCCTCATTTAGCGTTATTTTTTCAGTTGAGTTGTTTGTTTGAGAACTATACCTTTGTTAGTGAAGCTGGTACTTAAGTAGAGTCGCTCAAATAGAGCCGGGGTAGCATGTGCAGCCTGGCTGGAATGATCATCTAGTATAAACGCTGTGCTGGCAGCTTCTATCTTCGAGTGGAAGTCACCATCCATGCCTACACTAATAAATTGGCCATCTTTACTGTCCCCATCTGTGAGAAAACCCAATAGTTTTGTGTGCATGCCATCACCTGCGGCAATGCCGATGGCTGACTTGCTGATCGCGGCCCACACAGGTTCATCGGGTTTGGGAATGCCCTCAAGTGTCAGTTCGACCGGGTCAGCGCCGGGGCTCAGGTCAAGTTCTGCCAACTCAGGTACAAACATTTGTCCCATACCTACTAACATTTCTGGACTGCTGGTCAATAAGGCAAGCATAGCCTTGATTTTTTGCGGTACAGGGTTGGTCATCGCGATTTGTTCGAGGTCCAGTTCATCAATAAATAGCTTGAAGCCGATGAGGTTGCCTACTAATGGCGGTAATGGACGGTTCAAAGCTTCATAGGCTTGGACATATGTCTGATTTAACTCCGCCAGTTGCTCACATTTGTAGGGGTTTTCAACCTGTTTTTCAGCTGTTTCGAGTAACCATTCGCGAGCTTTGGCAAAGTTTAGGGCGAAGCCGATATTCAGTAGTCCTCCGCTGCCAGTTGTTGACAAGGCATCATCAACCACCAGTGCCTGTAAACCTGCTGCGAGTGATTGTTCCAACTCAAGGGTGAAGCTGGATGTGGTTTCTGTGGAGCTCAGGCTGTGATAACCGCCGTGCATACGCGGGTAGTTTGCCGCAATTGAATTGTATTCATCCCGGCAGACCTGAGTAACTGATTGGGCATCAAACTCGAACATCTGGCGCATTGTTGAGGCGGCGCTAGAATCGTTATTCAAAAACAAATCAAGCAGCTTGCGAGTGTCTATCCAGCCAGAGCCATAGTTTGAGTAATCGTTGTTTTGATTAAGTGTGGTCAGTGACTTAGTAAGGTCCAGCGCATTTCCCGGCTTAGTTTGTGCCAGGATATTCGGCAAAGCTTCTGTGACCATATTGGTCGGGATAAAACTGATAACGAGTTCATTAGCATCAATGCTGGTGATGAGTTGGAACTTTTCATCGCCTACTTGCCAATATTTTCGCCCATTTAGAGTTTTCTCTTCAGGGATACTGCCTGCGGCAGTAAAGGCTTTTTCAAGGGTGGCGCGTAAACGCGTTTCGTCACCTATTTCCATACGCGCTACCGGGAATAAACCCAAACCATAGACTACAGACTTGGCACTGGCGCTTAAACCCATTTTTTCAATCCCATCTATTCCTGGGTTTTCGACTATATCGTTGAGAATTGAGTGGATAAATGCGAGATGTTCAAAGCTGGCATCATTGGCATTGTTGCTGTCGCTAGCCACATTGTTGTCGGTATCGGTATCGGTATCGCTGGTCGGTGCATCTGTGGCGAAGCCAGCAAGATTGTCTCGTAGATTGATATACAAGGGCAAGGCACTCTTCAGATAAGCATCGGTCACATTGCTGGGAATGCTCTCAATATTTGCAATCAGATAGGGTGTGTCCGCCGGGACAAATTCAAATAGTTCAGATTTGGTTACTGCGGTTGTGCTGGTTTGCGAGTTGTTTGTTTCATCGCTTTGCTTGCAGGCAGCCAAAAAAAGCGGTGTTGAAATGGCCAATATTAGGAGTATGCGTTTCATAAGTCTTCCTCTTTATTTGAATTTAAATAGTGATGTAGTGAAGTATAACACTAAGTGTCGATATTTTCAACAAATTTATCTTTATTCTGGAGTAGGGTTAAGCTTTATTGATGAACTGAAGACACTTCATTGCGCAATAAATCCAGCCTTTCGCAGGTGCCGCTATCATACCAGTGATTGTGAAATATTTCTCCGGTCACTTTAGCAGCAGCCATTGCAGTTTTTAGCAGTGGTACTAGACTATATTTGCCGGCACTACAGTCTGCGAACAGTTTTGGATGGTAGATACCGATACCGCTAAAGGTGAGTTTTTCTGTGGGGCTTGATGTGATATCAGCTTGAATCAGCCCGTGGTTAAGGTGAAAATCTCCCTCGGAGTTGTGCTTAGGGTTTGGCACCATAACTAAGTGAGCATGCGAACAATGGTGGTTGCGCAGTTTATACAGAGGGTAATCTGTCCAGATATCAGCATTGATGACCAAAAATGCAGAATCACCTAGCAGGGGAAGGGCTTTAAAAATACCCCCGCCAGTCTCTAAGGCTTCTAATTCGCGCGAGTAATGGATATTTATACCCCAACGCTCGCCATTGCCTGCGAAGGCCTCTATTTGTTCCCCAAGATGGGCGATATTAATGATGACTTCAGTAAAGCCTGCCCGCGCAAGATTTTCCAGATGCCACTGCAGCAAGGGTTTGCCATTGACATCAATCAGCGCCTTAGGTGTGTCGTCGGTCAGTGGCCGCAAGCGCTCGCCACGACCGGCGGCAAGGATCATTGCACGCATAGTTGTATGCCTTGAAGGTAGCGTTTAGTCGCCATAAAATTAGCCTGTGGTTTTGTCAGTTACTTGTGGTGAGCGTGGGAAAAGCCTAGGTGCAATTTTACCCTGATACCTACCTTGCTAACAATCGGACTTTCGTCTGCTGTTAAGAGCGGTCAACACCGTTTCGAATTCTGGGTAACGCTGAAGAATGTCCAGACAGTAATCAATAAACCTTGGAATCAGCTCCAGATAACCGCTTTTATGATCGCGGTAATGGAGTCGGGCAAATATACCAACAATTTTCAGATTGCGCTGCAGACTCATAAAATCGCATTGCCGTTGCCACTCCTCAGCTGAAATATCGAGTTCCAGCTGTTGTCGAAATTGCTCACACCAGCCGGTAATTCGCTCGCGTGGCCAAGTGATATAACGATCCCATAATAACGAAACCAAGTCATAACTCAGCGGCCCGATAACTGCATCCTGATAATCAATAATCCCGGGATTGTTGTTTGTGGTTTTTAGCAGGTTGCAAGAATGAAAATCACGATGTACAAAGACCTGCTGCTGCGCCCTGGCTGATTGAATTAATGTATTGCAAAGTTGTTCCCAGTCTAACTGTTCAGTTAGGCTAAAGGGCTGGTGTTTATGTTGTGCCAGATACCAGTCGGGAAATAGGTCAAGTTCTGCCTGTAGTAGGCGGGAACTGTACTGTGGTAAATCGATAGTATTTACACGCTTGGCAAACTCCCCCAAAACCGCAAATAAGGGTTGGAAACAGTCATCCGCAGTTTCAGGGTTTATCAATGGCTTAAATTGGGTGTCACCCAGATCTTCCAATAGCAATAGGCCGTTGTTTAAGTCAGCTTGTAAGATTTCAGGGGCATGTAAACCGGCATCCCGTAAGCGTTGGGTTATTTCAATAAAGGTTGTGCAATTCTCTTTATCCGGTGGCGCGTCCATTACTATCCAGCTTTTCCCCTGTGACTGTAGGCGGAAATAACGCCGGAAACTGGCATCGTCGGCAACATTAGTTATCACCATAGCATCATCTTTTAGCCAATTTAAGCCGAACTGGTGTACTAATTGTTTTCTTTGGTCAATAAGCATAACTGCAAGCCTTAGATTGGGTTATAGTATTGGGTTATAACGCTGTAGGGTAATTTAATCTAAATAGGTTTTTTTTACTAGAGTTTATATCACCAATAGTATTTTGCTTATATACCGCGCTACACGAATACAATGAGAGTATAGGCTATACTATGCATTCCTCACGGGAGGTGGGCTTCGGGGTGGATTCCGGGTGAATTATGGATGGCTTATGAGAATTTTATTCACAGCTGTGATAGCACTATTGTTGGCTTTTTCGGGTTCTGCTGTGGCAGAGATTCCCGATTTCAACTTGCCACCTGCAAGTAAATCAATATTAACCACTCATACCCAACAGCAGTCACCAATATTAGCTGTGGAGAAAAACTGGGAGCTGTCCTCAGCGGCAGTAACGGCTTTACTTACAACCAGAATCGGCCAGTCGCTGGTTATTTCTGACTTCCCACAGCTAAGTCAACAGCCGCAGATAAAATCCGTTAGTAACACCATTACCCTAAAGCGATATGAGCTATTCGCTCCCGGTGCTCGTATTATTGTTATCTCCGACCAAGGGCAAGAGGAAGTTACCCGACCCCAGCTTTATGCGTTTTCCTCAATCAAAGACGGTGTAGGACTATTGGTGGATCCTCGTACTGGTAATGTCACTGGATTGCAAAACCAGGGAGGTATCAGTATGGACATTACCGGCAACCTTGGCTCTGGTCTGAATTTCAAAAAAACGCCAAGTACCAGCGATACTGACGGGCCCATATACCAGTGCGGAACTACTATGGCTGATCAGCCTGGGGATCCATTTGCCAAAGTTACAGAAGCATTAAGCTCAAGAAGCGCCGTTATTAGCAGCACAAACATAAGCAACTACCAAGCAGTAATTGCTGTAGATACAGATATGCAGTGGATGACCGGAAAAGGTAACAACACCACAACCGCGATGAATTATATAAATACAATTTTCGTCAATATGAATGTATTTATGGAAAGGGATCTGTCTTTACGCCTGTTGATCGGGACTACCTACCTGCGGATTGGTTCAGACCCAATCCCGCCTGAAGACGATATCGCCGCCTATCTAAATGACTTTGGTGAGTACTGGAGAGTAAACCAAACTGCTGTAGAGCGAGATTTTACCGTGCTTTTTAGTGGTGAGAATATTGCCTCAAACGCATTCTCAGGGATTGCCTGGCTGGATCAATATTGCCAAAATGGGTTTGTATTCGGCGCCAATACAGCTGGCAGTTATAGCGTAAACAGGATGAGCTCTAATGCCAGCGCCGGGTTTATTTCCCAATTTGTAGGTCACGAGCTGGCACATAACTTCGGCTCCCCGCATACTCATTGTTACTCCCCTGCCGTAGACAGCTGTTTTAATGCTGAGGCTGGTTGCTATACTGGTGGGGTATCCTGCCCGGTTGGTGGCAAGGGTACTATTATGAGCTATTGCCACTCCGGTGCTCCAAACGGTGCGGGTTGTGGCTTAAGCAATAATGAGTATCACCCTACCGTAATTGGACTGTTAAATAGCCGAATAACGGCTAATAGCCCCAGTTGTATCGCGCCACTTATGGGGGAGGCAGTTTTTGAGGACGGCTTTGAGTAGCTGGTTACTGTACATGCACTATACCTTAGATACTGCATTCTCTTACTTATAGGCACCGTAACGGACGAAAAATCTATACGTTTAATGGCGATCAACAAAACTCTTCGAGGGTTTGCTGCAGGGCATAGACCGCCTCGCGTAGTTGTTCATCAGTGATGACCAGCGGCGGCATCAGGTAAAAAACATGACCTAGCGGTCTGAACAGATAGCCCTTTTCGAGCAAGGATGCTTTGATCTTCGCTATCGGCGGCTTGGCTTCGGGTTTGAGCTCCACCACGCCTATCATGCCGAGAAAACGCAGTTCCTTGACACTATCCAGTTTAGCCATCGGTTGCATCCATGCCTGCATTTTTTCAGCCATCTCAGCGGCGCGCTCAACAGTGGCTTCGGCCTCGTAGATATCAAGTGCGGCGAGTGCGGCGGCGCAGCTAATCGGATGCCCAGCATAGGTGTTGCCGTGGTAGAAGGTACAATCGGTTGTGCCGGTGTCGGAGAAGGTCGCGTAGATTTTGTCCTTTACAATGCAGGCACTCATGGGCATGTAGCCAGCGGTAAGTGCCTTGCCGACGGTGACCATATCGGGGTCAATATTGGCATGATTAAAAGCGAATCTCTTGCCCGTGCGGCCAAAGCCCATGGCTATTTCGTCAACAATTAACAATACCTCGTTGGCGGCGCAACATTCTGCCAATTGTGTGAGGTATTCTGCTGGATAGATCTTCATGCCAGCAGACCCTAAGCACAGTGGTTCAATAATCACCGCAGCCAGCTGATCTTTGTGTTCTTCAATCACTTTTTGACTGGCAGTAAAATCGCCATTCAGCGGAAAGGGAAGTTTGGCGGGGTGCGATACGACTTTTTCAAACGGTTTATGGAAGTCATCCACAAACCCGGCACCCAGTGCGCCAAGCGAGTCGCCGTGGTAGCCCTGATCCATGCCTATTACCCAAGTTTTTTCTGTACGCCCAAGATTGTACCAATACTGAATTGCGATTTTCAACGCCGCCTCCACTGCCGAACAACCATCACTGGCAAATAGTGTATGGCGGTCAGGGGAGGGCATCAGCCCAGCAAGTCGGTCGGCCAGAGCCAATACAGTTGGGTGGGTTAGACTGCCACTAATGCTGTGCTGTAAAACCCCCGCTTGCTGTTGGATAGCCTGCACCACCTGCGGATGCCCATGCCCCAAGGCACATGCCCACCAACTAGAAACAATATCCACATAGCGTTTTCCCGTATCGTCGAACAGGTAAATGCCCTCGCCGCGTAATATATTCGGAAAACCCTTTTCAATCGCCGAAAACGGTGTGTAAGGATGGAAGATTTTATTTTTCATGGGGTTTCTCATGGTTTTAGATGGTGCTCTTAATACACCAAATGATGGACTGCCACTCACGCAGATTCAAGCCACAGAAAAGCACTATTTAACATTTAGAGTATAAATAGGATTTAAACTCTTTTCCATAGTTTTGCCGAGGTTTTTCGCCAGACACCTGACATTTTACCCTACCTTTGAAAACAATCTTCATTCGCTTTATACTCAAGCTATTTATTATTTGCAGTTAAAAACATGAAAGACAATCAATTTCTAAAAGTAGCGCTAGCGCAAATCAGTCCCGTTTGGTTCAATAAAAGCGATACTCTCAACAAAGTAAAAGCCAGCATTTCTGAAGCGGCTGTTAATAAAGCCGAATTGATTGTTTTTGGCGAAGGGCTGGTACCTGGATATCCTTTCTGGTTGGCATTGATTAACGGTGCTGCTTGGGACACGAAAATCAATAAAGAAATTCATGCGCATTATCTGCGCAATTCCATTTGCTTGGAAAATGGAGACTTAGATGAAATTTGTGTGCTTTCAAAAAAACATAAAATCGCTATTTATCTAGGAATTATCGAGCGACCTCTTGACCGTGGTGGGCATAGTTTATATGCGTCTCTGGTGTATATAAATGCGCAAGGTGACATTAAATCTGTGCATCGAAAACTACAGCCAACTTACGACGAACGACTCACTTGGGCGCCTGGTGATGGTAACGGCTTGCGAGTTCATAAGCTTAAAGAATTCACTCTTGGTGGACTAAACTGTTGGGAAAATTGGATGCCATTACCGCGGGCTGCACTTTATGCTCAGGGTGAAAACTTGCACATTGCCGTTTGGCCCGGTAGTGAGCACAACACCAAAGATATCACGCGTTTTATAGCCAAAGAATCGCGAAGTTTTGTGATTTCGGTGTCATCAATAATGAATAAAAATGATTTCCCGAAAAACACTCCTTATCTTGAAGAGATTTTGGCCGATGCGCCAGAGGTCTTAGCCAATGGAGGTAGCTGTATTGCAGGCCCTGATGGTGAGTGGTTGCTTGAACCTGTTGTAAATCAAGAGGGGAATATTTATCAAGTACTGGATTTTAATCGAGTTTTGGAAGAGCGCCAAAACTTCGACCCGGTAGGGCACTACTCCCGTCCAGATGTTACTAAGTTGACTGTAGATCGAAGACGACAAACTACGGCCGATTTTATTGATTGAATTTACTTGTGTTGCGGGGGTAATACCCGCTTTATTTTAACAGCTCTCTAAGTGTTTGTTATTCCAGACACTATTTTCTCAATAATCATCTGAATTAACACCTCTAAGCCTTAAAATCTTCATTTCTACTCACTAATACTTCAAATCTTTTTCAACAATCCAGAATTATACTTGACCATACATACTATTTCACATACAGTATACATCCATACTGTACGATGCACAGTAAAAAACATAAAATTTATACGCCGTTTTACTATCGGATGAAATGATGACTGAAATTGAACACTATCAAAAACTGAAATTAGAATTACGCCGAGGGGTGTTAATTCTAGCGGTGCTTTCAGAATTGCGTGAAGAGCATTACGGCTATTCGTTGCGAAAAAACTTGGCCTTACAAGGGCTGGAAATAGACGAAGGTACGCTCTACCCACTGATTAGGCGTTTAGAAAAACAGAATTTATTAAGCAGTGAATGGCGCGAAGAAAATAAACGTAAGAAGCGCTTTTATCAGTTATCCACTATTGGATTAGAAGTCCTCAACAAGCTAACAGCCGAGTGGCGACAAACTCAATCTACACTGAATAAAATATTAAGTTAAGCGGTTACTGGAGACAATTATGAAAATGATAAACAATTACTTAAGTAGTTTCGAGAACTATTTACCCGAAGATAGCAAAGAAGAAAAAGTATATGAGGTATATGAAGGACAGTCGCCCATTAAAAAAGCATAAAAGCACCATCAATAAAACCCAGCATGAATTTATCATTCTGACTCTTGTAAATTGTTATTTTCGAGAGGTTTCTCTGAACTAAATTGGTGGTTTTGAGAATCTCGGCCAACTTCCCAAAAACCATGCAAGCAAAAACCTCAACTCTCGGTTGCTAAATTTTTGATTGAACTTGAGGCTATTCCAGTACCGGGCTAAGAATATGCCCAACACCCCATTTCTTACCTACGCTCTGACAGAATTTCTTAAGCTGACTAACTGTGCCAATGGCCGTAACGCCTTTACTGGAGAACTTCTGTATTTCTTTTAACCAACTGTCACTATCCAGGTTAAGGCGTAGCAGGATTGGTTCTAATTCTGCTGGTATACAGCCGCTCTTATTTTCCAGCACAGCACGGCCAGTATAGTCAACCAGTGCCAGATAATCAGCCAGACTATAGGGGATAGAATCAGCGTCCTTTCCAAAGCCCAGAAGGCCAGTCTGTTTAGTTGCAATTCTGGCCTGTATTGAGGTGAAGTCAGACGACTCCGGCGACTTGGCTATTGCTGCTCGTATGGGGTTTAAGTCCACATATGCCATACAGGTTAATAAGGCTCTTTCATCAAGCAGTGCTTGGGATTTAAAGCGACTTTCCCAAAAATGCCCGGTGCATTTGTCTTCTTTATTGGCTGCCACTGCAATGAACTGATTGAGGAAGCGCATAAACCAGGAAATGCTCATTAAGCGCTCACGGTATATACCCACACTACAGGCTACCTGTTTTAGCTCAAATTTCTTTAATGAATCACCAGCAAGATAGCGTTGGCAATGTGATGGAAGTGAGCATAATTTACTCCATTTCTTCAGCACTTGTTTATCCGTCAAACCTGCAGTTGAACGGATTTTCAGAACCAGGTGGTAATGGTTGTGCATAACCGCATAAGCGCAAACATCAATACTAAAGATATTGGCTAAATGGGCAACCCTATCAACAATCCACCCACGCCGGTGCTCATACGAGCGGTTGCTGACTGAATCATGACCACAGAGAAAGGCTCTACGAACACAGCGGCTAATGATGTGGTAGTAGGGGGTGTCTGAGAAGGAAATAAGCTGTTTTCTTGGCAAAGTCATGGTGTTCTCCAATTGAGAGCCTAGTTTGGGCTTTATTGTTGGAGAATAGAACTGGGGTTTTGCTGAAATTACTGTAGGAGAGTTCTGATTATGTGACTGTCCTTGGTTGGCTTGGTTGGCTCCTAATAAAATGGATGGTGAAGGCTGTTGAGGATCTAGGCGAAACCCTTGACTATGAAAGTGCGCGGGAAAAGGTATACGGCATGCCATACCCCAGTGGAAAGAGCAATATCAAACCAAGGCAACTGATGAAC
>JAKITM010000017.1 GCA_021648045.1 Lysobacterales bacterium | reverse complement strand
GGCCACCCTTTTCATACCGCCGAATCCAGTCACCCACCGTGGCATAGTGTACATCAATGACCCGAGCGATCTCATAACGGCTCATTCCATCAGCGAACAACCGAATGGTCTGTTCCCGATTGTGTTGTTGCACTTCGGTGCTGCGCTTTCTGGCATCTGTTCTAAGCATGCTCCCGATTATAACATCTTGGGTATTTGAATGCTAGGTTAATACTTTTGTCATAGTTGGCGTAGTGCTAGGGATATTAGGAGTTTGGTGATATTGGCGACATGAATATCAACACCCCGTTTTTGTCTTCCCGGAGTTCGCCGGGATAACGAACTTGGAGTTAACGAGACAGTACTGTAAGACACAATAAAGTGAGTCATCTTTATAAAAATGTAATATGATGTGGCGGGGGAACGGGATTTGTCTCAGACAAATTCATTGATTACAGAAAAGATTAGGAGTAGGGGTGTGAGTGTTTTAGTGAGATTAGCTTTATTGCTGTGCATGGCACTATTCAGTGTTTTAAGTGCACAGCCAGTGAAAGCTGGAACAGCCAGTTTTTTTTATGCCCCCGATGACGGCAAGGGATCACTCATTTGTAATGGGGTGAATCAAGGTACAAAAATCCCGACACTGTGCAGCTTTGATATCCGGGGTGAACTAATCATCAGCAGAGAGCACTGGGATGGAAACGCTATAATCCTGGAGCAAGAACATGCGGAGCCTCAATTTACAGGTGCCTGTGCTGGCTCGGTCATTCCAAATGAGTTATTACTACATACCTATAATTTAACTCCGGACTGTACTAAGGGTCAGTTTCCGGTACCACCAGATGGTATTCCAACGGCGAACTTTTTTTATGATCCCACTGACGATGGGGGATTGTTGAGCTGCAATGAAATTCAAAAAGACGATCAAATTCCAAATCAATGCTGGTTTGATGAAAATAATGAAGTCAGCATCAGCAGAGAAGGCTGGCAAGCTAGTGCGCTGATTCGCGCAGATGAAGGTAAGCAGCCAATTGTTCAAGGAGCATGTGCCGGTTCAGTCAATGTTAGCCCAGCACCGGAATATAACTATCATTTATCGCCTGTCTGTATCGCCGGACCATTTCCTGAGCGCCAGGACGCTACAGGGACTGTTTTGTTAGATGAATGGTTCACCGATTTACCTTGGCATCAAAAACTCAGCACCAAGGATAGTAACCTGATTGAAACGCCATTTGTACTGCCCTTTGCCGCATTACCAAAAGGGCAGTGCCCGGATGCCGATACCGATGTAAAAAAAGCCCGCTGTATGCTGCGTTACGGGATTGTCAATGTAATGGGTTTCCACCGTATAGATACCCTGTATGCCCAGGGTGAATCATCAACCCCGGAATACTGTAAAGACGATGACTGTGTTGAAGTAAAGCTAAAAATACAACGCTTTCATACCCTCACCGATAATGCTGATGGTTATGCAGCAGATATCGTAAAAAACAATAACTATAAACACACAAGGCTGCCGGGCGAGGTACCCAGTCTTGGTTTTGCGATCACAGAAGCAACTATTTTTGCTCCTCAGCGGTCTTGGTATACCGGCCATTACTGCGCTGCTGATCAAGACAATATTGCGGATTCTTCCTGTTATGAAGATTACTTTACCACTCAGTTGGTCGCACCGGCTGATACAAATGCCAATCAAGCATGGTTGCGAGACTACCCGGCGGTTATTTCTCCCGGGGGTTCCAGTGGGATTTTTTATAAGTTTTGCAAAGAAAATTTAGACCACTGTACGATGTATCTTGGCAAGGTTGACTGGAAAAAAAATGCCACCCAGACAAAAATTCTCAAATGTAAGTCAGGTGATATCGCCGTGTGTGAAAAAGAGGTGGCCGAAAATGCTGCCAGCCTTGATCGACAATTTAAGGCTTCATTGAAAAAATTTAAAGATATAGGCCGCTATCCCTGGGATAACCCGGGCATAGACCTAACTGCTGAAATTAATAACAATCCCTATATAGGTTATTACGACTGGGTCGAGGATGTCCCCGGCAGACATATTGAAACCAGGGTGGTAGATGGTAAACTCGAACCTGCCATGCGTATTCCTTCCTTGTTCAAAGCGAGTCATTATGTGTTGCCCAAAAAGTGCACAAAATATAACTACTATCAAGCCCGACATGGGAGTCCCGGCACACCGAAAGGCAAGCAGTTAAAAGCCATTGGCAAACTCGAAGGCTGCGTATTGAATTTTGAGGTTCATACCAGTGGCTTCCATGAGCAGTGGAAAGAGCTGTGGGGTGGGGATGTTAATAACATTAATGTTGAAGAAATTAGCCAGTCTTTTGTTGGTGTAGATGCCAACCAATATGGTAGAACCATGTTTATGCTGGCTGGCCTGCGGGAACAGCATATACCTGTTTCCTTCCGGATTCTTGATGATGGTATGTCAATTTACGACAAGGTGTATAACTCCAGCCTATACACCCAGTATATACCCATGGTGAACCCTGCAGAGCAGGTGCTTAATACCAAAAGTTATGACGATCCCTTCTGGCATGCTTTTTTTATGAGCAACCATATGAACCAGACACCCGATCATTTTATTCGTGGCATTCGTGGCAGAACCCTGTGGCATAACGAATACCGCTCTAATTTTATGTATGAATCTGCCGTTCAGGCTGAAGTTTCTCCAGGCACAACACCGAGAATAAAAGGCACTAAGTTTGAAAAAATCCTAGACCATGTTGATTTTCCTGCCGGCTTTCAGGTGGCTGATGCGACAGCAGAATTTCACGGCAATACCTGTGACTCCTGTCATATTCGAAATGGAGGTGGTGTGCCGCTGATGCCCAATGGTAAGTTAGCAAAAATTCATACCGATCGTGGCATGCTAGCTGATTATCAAGTCAGTCTTGACTACACCTATTCAAATAAAGTGCTGCCATCGATGAAGATGGTTTTGTTTGACCTGAGGCAGGATGAAGCCAGTATCAACTATGCTCAGTTATTGAATAAAAATGAGCGGCAAAATCTGCTGAGCATACCGCTACCTTTGTACAATAACCGAATCATGAACTTTTTCGGCAACAGCTTGCATGTCAATCAGAAAGATCAATACCCTACATATTCAATGCAATATGTAGCGGTTAAAGAAGCGGATGGTTTTGAACTGGTTGCGACTAACAGGTTGGCACAGTATGTACCGAAAAGAGTGGCTATAAACCCGGGCTCGATTGATACGGGAAAAACCTGCACGGGTGTAGCAAATAAACCCAAAGATGTACCTACCGGTGTCTGGCCACGAAACTGTGATGATGTCACCGGCGCGGATATAGAACTTGCCATCGAGAGCCACGATATTGGCTATATGCAACTGGTAGGCCGGCGCTTGGGGAATACCCCTATGATCGAGATGGTACCCGATAAAATCATGCTGCAGGCGGAGCTTGATCAAGCAGAAAGATTTGGAAATATTGAATTGGCCGGTGATGTTCAGTTAGTCCCTGGAACCAGAGTAGGTCAGTCGGGCGAATCAAATTATCGTAGTTGCAGTTCAGGCAACTATGGTGAGGGCGAAACCGACTGCTACCTTGCGCGCTGGGGCTGGATAGGCAACCGTGCATCGTTGGAAGATCAGGTAGCGAATGCCGCCATTGTCGAGATGGGTATCAGTTCAATCAGTGGTTATCTCAGCTTGCACCCTGACGCTAGCGATGAGGATCAACTGGTGCGTTATTCCCAATCGCTTTGTGGCCCTGCTAATATCGATTGTTTACTGGATAAGGAAAACTCGGATATTACCGAACAGGAAATCCGTGATATGGCGACTTATCAGCGCTGGATCGGCATACCCAACCGCTCTGAGTTTCAGGTTGCCAGTAAGATTGTTCAGCAAGGTGAAAAAATCTTTGAAACACTGGAATGTCACAGCTGCCATCTGATCGATAAAATTGTCTTCGATGAAGATGACAATATGCTCCCGGATGAGGAAAGAAAAAAACTCAAAGCACTGCAGATTAAATCCGCTGGTGCACCGGAGTACCCGTTTATTTCCTATCTTGGTACAGATTTATTACTTCACGATATGGGCTATCTGTCACAGGTAGCAGCAGCACCAGTTGGTGTGGATATTCGGCGCAAGGACGATGGCGTTATCAAAGAAAAATATGCCGGCTATATTCGACTTATTAGAACCCCGGCATTGAAAGGTCTGCGCTTTAATCGCTTTGTTACCGATGCGTATAAAAATACCACTGCGCCACTTGGTAAAAAGGGTGTAAAAGATGTTATCGAGGGTTGTGACTTCCTTTTACATGACGGGCGTGCATGTGATGCCATAGAGGCAGCATTTCTGCATGATGGCCCGGCAATTAACGCACTGGGTACTATAGAAAAACTGAATAAAATGGAAGCCGCTGAGCTGAAAAAATTACGCGCCTTCCTTTATTCACTTTAAGTCCTAAACCAACAGTACCCACTTGATTTCTAAATAATTTGGGGTTAAGAAAAGGAATTTAAGCACAATGACTGAAATAACTAAACATGGGGTTCAAATGAGCAATGTAGTCAGTAAAACAAATAATATTTCGTGCATCAGTATGATAATGCTGGGTCTCACTTTATTAGGCACGCCGCTGGCTGCTCAGACGGAAGTAGTGTTAGATCATCACCCGGTGGCATGCATTGCGCCCCAGCTAAAAATACCTGCATGGACCGATGCCCGCGGCTGGGATAACGATGCCTACCAGTCAACTATAGCGCTGGCTAATGTGACGGCTGATGATGACCTGGAGCTTCTGGGCAGGGATCCTCTTGGAGTAACGGTACATGTGTTTGAAATCGATCCGGATCTGGGCTGGTGGGGTGCCTGGATGCCGAAATACAGTGCGGATTATCGAGAGTCGGATCTGGCCGATCCCAAATGGCAGAGCCCAGACCATTACGCCACAATCCGTTATTTGGATCTGGATGGGAACGGTATCGATGAAATGGTTGCTTATGAAAATGGCTCGAAGGGGCGCGGTTTGCTAGCATTTAGTTTCGTAGGGGGTGATGCTCAGTCCAGTGGCAATTGGGAGTTGATCAATAAAAAGGGCTTCAAATTAACCAAAAATACGGATTGGGAATACGAGGCTATCGCTAGCGGCTTCAGGGTGGGTAAAATCCTTGCGGGTAATGCCGAACAACTATTTGTACGCTCTCAACAAGGTATTATCGGTATGCGCTGGAATCCGGCCAAGTCGAATTTCGAAGTGTTAGCCGACCCAGCAAAGAAAAACTATTTTAAATCATGGGTCGACAAGTCTTATTATCAAACAATTCAAGCCGCCGATGTTGATGGTGATGGCATTGATGAGGTTATAGGCCGTTCGGCTGCCGGCTTGGTTGCCGTGAAATACATGCCGGGTATAGGCTGGCAGCAAACCACCAAACCCAATGAGATTTTAAATTATAAAGAGGCTCATTCTTACAGATATTATCGGACAATGGTCTGGGGCCGCTTTACAGACCCGGATAAAGATTCTCTGGCAGTCTGGACACAAGCAGGAGTGCAGTTAATCGAACTGACCAGCGAAAATACCTGGAGCAGGCGGGTACTCGGTGCAGGTTTGGAGCCAGATAAAAACGATCCTACCAGGATGTTGCAGCAGATGAGGGCGGCGGATATCAACCGGGATGGTTTAGATGAGTTGCACTTTGTTTATTCTTATGGGGGGGCTATTCACTCCTACAGTTTTAATGCCAAAGCAAAAAAATGGCAAGTGCTAAATACCGGCAATACGGCTAAAGATGAAGATCTGCGGGAGCCTATATTCGGGCTTGAATTCGGTGATATTGATGGCGATGGCATAGCCGAAGCTGTTGGCCGTAGCAGTAAGGGTATGGTCAGTTATTTTTACGATAGTAATGAAAAACGCTGGGAGGAGAACTTCTCCTGTGGATTCCCTGCCTTTAGTGGTCGCCAAGCTAAAGCTTATGCTGCAATGAACAAGGTGCGGTTTAATGGATCAACAGAATTCCGTCATAGGTACAATGATAAGGATAATCGTGCCAACAGGGATTTCGTAAACGGGCAGCACTTGCGCCCGGATGATGACGATATCAGCTATGACCAGCGGGACTGGGAAGCAGTGCGTAGCCAATTATTGCAGGAAATGGACTGGGCAGCTGCTACTCTGAGTGTTTTTGAGGGGCAGCGCGAAGGCTTTGAATCACAATACACCAGTCAGTGGGAGAGTATGGCTACTGTTGGTATTGAGCTGCTTCAACAGGTCAATGAAGATGAAGGGATTGACATTAAAGCCATCCTTGTGGACCTTGCAACTGCTGCGGTTGATATGGCAACCGATGGTATTGCCTCTAAAATATTTAATAAAAAGAGTAAAGAATTACTTATTAAGGCTCTTACCAAGGGTGCCAGCATGTTAATGGGAGCGGGAGTTGAGGCGCTTGCTGATGAGGTTTTTCCTAATAAACCGCTTGTTGAAAATGTCGATAAGCTGAAGAATGAGATTGTCGATAAAAAACAAGATTCCCAAAGTCATCTTAATATCTGGGCTAGAGAAGTGACAGGTCTGGATGCAAAGGCGGGTGATTTAGGTACGATGGCAGCCGTTGCATTACTTCATCAACGAGGGTATTGGCCAGCAAACTTTAGCACAGAAGCCTTTATCGAAGATAGAGCCCGCTGGAGTTTCAAGCGCTGGTTGTATCAGCAAATTATTACTACAGTCTATGAGATTCATATTTATGACTGTAGGCCCGGGATTTGCCCACCAAAAACCCCAAGCATCACTAGAGCTTGTTACGTAAAGTACCCTAAACCCGCTCATAAAGTTGATTCCAACACTTGCCGGCATGGCCTCTGGGTTTATAGAGCCATTGAAAAGAAAGGTGATAACTGGATGCCAACATTACCGGATGAAGTTATTGAAGTATTAACCGGTGAGCTCAGTGATGAGTGCCAGAAAGATGGAAGGTATCATGTAGACCGCTGTAATTTGGGCCTGGAAATGGATGAGCTGTTGTTTAATCGTGGTGGCTGGCAGTTTAATGTAAAAAACACCTCTGTATTGGTAGGTAACGATAGCAAGCCGAAGCTCAAGCTTTCCTGCGGTGGTCTGGGCGCCACTATTATCGGTAGTCGCGACGGCGGAGTAATTTATGGCACGCCGGAAGTAGATGTCATCTATAGTTACGATGGTGATGATGTAATTTATGCCGGTGGCGGCAACGACATAATTTGTTCCGGTGGCGGTGAAGACCTGGTGTATGGCGGCCCCGGTGACGACATAATTATCCTCGGTTATGGCAATGACTATGCCGCCGGTGGTGACGGTGATGACCAAATATATGGTGGTGCAGGCAACGATTGGCTGCTAGGCGAGAATGGTGATGATACCCTTATGGGTGGCCTTGGCAATGATCAGCTAGAGGGTGGTGATGGTTTTGATACTATCTACGGTGGCTCCCAGGGTACAAACAATGACTGTTCTGGAGAAGAAACTTATTATTGTGACACGGAAACAAACTAGGATGAATAGCTATTATGAAATTACCTAATTTGTTGCCTCAAATTAACTCATGTCGCGCAGAAATCATCCGCTAAAAACCATATATTTGCAAAAACCGGAACAGGTGTGAACTATAACGATACTCAGGACTCGCTATTTTTAACCACCAAAGCTCTGGCAGGGTACATTCAGGCTGAAGACAAGCAGTGGTACACATTTGTTGTTGTGGTTAACAATGTCCCTATAGCGTCTTTAGAAACAGTCTTTGCAATTAATGAGGATGTTGGACAGGTAGCAGCTGAGCTGTACAACGCTATTAATAAGTAACAGGGCGATATGCTCTAATCAGGAAAATGCTCCCGCAGGAAATTAATACTGCCATTGATGCATGGACTCGGTTGCACGGGCATATTCTGCAGTACTTAGCGGACAGGTAATGTTAGCGTCGGCCCTGAATAGTCATTTTGACCAGCTTGGAGGTTGAATAACTGGGTCAGTAGTAAGAAGGTCGATTTAGTTTGTAAATCATTATCGGCAATATAAAACCAGTAGTCACGATAGGGTACTACAAGGTATGCATGTTGCGGATAAGTCTTACTAGAGCGGATATTGAAAATGGAACCTGCCGGGGTTGATCCCCAATTAAAAATACTACCATCTGGATTTCGGGTGGTGGTAATTAGACCGGCTTCAATATGTTCCTGGGGTATGTCTATATTCTGAGAAAGATAAAACAGTACACTGGCAATCGAGCGGGTACGAATGGAAATTTCGTTGGGGTTTTTCTCAAGAAAATCTGTGCTGACCGTAATGAAGACATTTTCATTATCAGTGTACTCATAATCGAGCAAACCTGCTAAAGCCGCATTTTTTTCAAGTGATGTGCTACCTTGTTTTATCATCAACACCAGCTCTGCGGGCTGACCGGAACTTGCTGCGGCCAGTCCAATTTCCAATTTATGTGTGAGCTGCAGCTCCTGTAGTAACTCCAGACTGCGTTTAAATTCTACATAATTAGGTGTGTTGCGTGGTGTAGGTCCAGAAGCCCCAGGAGCATTGTAATGATTGTTTATTCGTTCCAGACAAACTCCAAATACCGCTTCAATACTCCACCCAGACTGGGTCATCATCAATAAAGCTTCAAGAGAAATTGGCGAAAGGATATCTTTGAGAAAATCACCATCCTGTAATGGCACATAAGAAATAGTGGGTTGGTCAGAATAGTTTAGACCTAGACCGGCTGTGGCTACATTATTACTCGAGCTGGTATTTGCTGCCCCACCCATGCTGGCATTTCCACCAAGAGATAATGTCGCGGTTACGCTGGCTATCTTTAGAAAATAGGGCGTATCGTAGTATTTCAGACGCACCAGATTTAACAGCATTTGCTGATTCAAACTGTTAACCATAACCTGGTTATAAGCCGGGTGGGTTTCTCGCAAAGCAGATGGGCCGAAGGAGGATTGACAAGCCGTTAAGCTGGCAAATAGTAAAAGTAAAATCAGGCGCCTGAAAAACATTAAACTCTCCTAGAGGTAATCGTTACAGCGTATTCTATTAAGTTCATCTGTGTGCAAGTGAATAGTATAATAGTGTTTCACCCAAGTAACAATTTAGATTAGAAATACCATCTTCCTGCCGTGTTTACCTATCGTCGAAAAATAGCAAACCAGCGGGCAAGGTTTAACATGCTTGCTAATGAAGCCGCGACATAGGTATAGGCTGCTGCGGTTAAAATAGATTTCACCGCGCGTTCTTGTTCGGGTTCAATGTATTCGCCTTGTTTCAAAATCGGCAGCGCTTTTTTAAAACTCGCATCCAGCTCAACAGGTAAGGTAATTAAATGCACAATAGTTGTTACAAACATACTACCAACTGCTAAAAGAATAATCAGCCCGGTTAACATAGGTGATTTAGAAAAGAGTGCAAGAAATGGCATGGCGACCATCGCCATTGACGCAAGCTTTTCGGTGAGTTGAGAAAACTCTATCCACTTAGATCGGTTTTTTAACAGCGGACTATTTTGTTTGTCTTGAATTGCATGACCAACCTCATGGGCTGCCACAGCCACTGCTGTTAACGATTTACCGTTAAAATTAGCGGGGCTCAAACGCACTGCTTTCGCCTCAGGATCATAATGATCTCCGTGATTTGTTTCTTCAACCATCACGCCAGTTAGCTTATAACGATCAATAAGGTGTCGCGCTAACTCACCGCCAGTTCCGCGCATATCTGGCTGTTCAACCGAATGCTTTTTAAATGTACGCTTGGCCCACAGTTGTGGACCGAAGATTACTATAAGCCCTAATGTAGTTAAGATAGCAAAAAGCATGAAATTTTAGTTTGCAAATAATCCCTAGCGTTTAGGATACCCCGGCTCGAAGGCCGGGAAAGTGAAACATTTTTGTGATTGCCCTGTGGCTGGATAACTTTTGGGTTTGTTACTCCGCCTCAACAACATATTTTTGCAGCCATTGATGCTGTTCCCACAGCAGGTGCAGCAGTGATTCCCGTGCCCGGTATCCGTGTTGCTCATGCGGTAACATTACCAGGCGAGAGTTACCACCCAAACCTTTCATAGCGGCAAACATGCGTTCTGACTGCATAGGGAATGTGCCTGAATTGGGATCTTCCGTGCCATGGATCATTAGCATTGGTTCATCAATTTTCTCTGCATGGAAGAAGGGTGACATGGCGGCATAGACATCTTGGCCTTCCCAGAAGCTGCGTTCTTCACCCTGGAAGCCAAAGGGTGTCAGGCTGCGATTATAAGCGCCACTACGGGCAATACCCGCTTTGAACAGGTCGCTGTGGGCTAATAGATTAGCGACCATAAATGCGCCATAGGAATGTCCTGCGATTGCTATTTTCTCGGGGTTAGCAACACCCATATCAACCAGTACTTTCACTGCAGCTTCTGCACTATCCACCAATTGTTGACGGAAGGTATCGTTAGGCAGTTCATCACCGCTGCCAATGATGGGCATCTTAGGATCATCAAAAATAGCAAAACCTTGGGCAAGATGTGGCATAGGACCCCAGTAACTTACACGCACAAATTCGTATGGAGATTCAGTAACTTGGCTGGCAACATCATTGTCTTTATATTCGCGCGGGTAAGCCCACATTAATACCGGAATAGGGCCTTTGGATTTATCGTAACCAGCTGGTAAGTAGAGCGTCCCACTAAGATCCACACCGTCTTTGCGCTTGTATTTAATCAGCTCCTTGTTAATGCCGATAAATGCCGGTGAAGGATGTGGGAATTCGGTGAACTGAGTGACTTTCCCGGTTGTAATATCTCGAATAAAGAAATTAGGTTGTTCACTGATCGATTCACGCAAAGTTAGTACACGAGTGGCATCGGCATTTATCGGCAGTAAGATTTGCTCATAGTATGGGGCTTGGGAGTGCCATTTACGGTTTTTGCTGCCACTGCTGAAGTCAAACTCATCCATAAAGGGGATGTTGCCCTCGGCTGATGCACCACGGCCGATTAATAATACTTTGCTGTTATCTATAACTTTAATAACATCTACGCCGTACTTGTTTTGCTCGGTGACAAACCTTCCGGGATCGTTATATCGGTCATTGTAAGAGCGCTGTTGAAACAGTGTTTTCTCTGCATCTGGTGATGCAGGGGAAAACTTCCATGCCCGCAGCTGCCGATCACTAAAACGCCAATCGGTAACCATAGCAAAAGTATCATTAGCCCATTGAATACCGGCAAAACGACGCTCTATATTCAGCAGCAAACGCGATGATTTTTTAAATGGAGCGGCCCAGGTATAAACAGAATCGTGATAATCGGTTTCGGTGCTCATATCGCCACCATCAAGTGCCTCAGCCCATACAAGGGTTGCGGCCTTATCACTACGCCAACCAATGCTACGGCGACCTTTGATTACAGAGTCGAATCCCTTAGGAATGCTTTCACCAGATGGTAAATCGGCAACTTGTTGCACCAATGTGCCATCGGTGGTCCAGACTTCAGTCAATAAAGGAAAACGAAACTGTGGAACCAGATAGGAAAAAGGCTTTTTAATCTGGGATACCAGCAAATATTTACCATCAGGAGATGCGCTGTAGCCTCGATACATTCCAGGTTTGCCTAATAAAATCACTTTTCCAGTAAGGTTGATATCTGCTATTTGTGAAGTGGTCAAAAATTCAAACAGCTTTTCATCATGAGGTGTTTTTAATAGGTTTGAATAAGTTCTTACTGCTGCTTTTTCACCAGTTGTTGTCTGAATGACAGGTTTAATATCAAGATGGGTTTGCACCGGTTTCTGATCAGCTTTTGCAATAGTTAAGCGGGTATAGAAGCCTGAGGAATCGCGCTTCCAGCGATATTTGCTGCCACCTAGGGCGGCATTAATATAAATATCGGCAACCCGTCGGGTTTTCTCAGCTGTAAGATTGTAGTTCCATAATGACAATCCATCACTGGTTTCTAAAATAAAAGCTAGGTTTTCCGAGTTTGGTGAAAAGCTAACATTCATGACTTTGCCTTGGGGTAAGTCAGCGAGTGAAATCTTCTGATTGCCCTGCAAAGACCTCAACTCAATGCCGGTATAGCCGGTAGAGCGACTGGGTGCAAATATCGCAGAATTAATCCGCAGGCCAGCCAGTTTTTCTTCAGGCTGTGCGAGTTCGCTAATGCTTTGGGCGCCGGGTCGATGTAATAATGCCACCCAGCGTTTATCATCTGAAATGGTTGCTCCTGGTCTGCGCGGGGCATCTACCAGATCTGCCATGATTTTAGGCGGGGATTGGTAGCCGAGGTCGGATTGTGCCTGTATACCGAAACTGATCAGCAGCAGTGATAAAAATAAATATTTCAATTTCTTTACTCCCGTAATAAATGGCCTGAATTATAAGCTACATTTCAGGCTACATTACAGGCAGTATGCCAGAGATTGGTCTGGTACGGGTTAATTCGAACAATCAGCCTGATAGTCTTGGTTATATCCAATATAATATACCTATACTGTTTTATTCAGGACTTTTATTCAGACGAGTTTTTAACGGGATTACTAAGTATAATAAAAGTTGTTGCTGATTAAATATTAGCGAAAATTAATTCATAAAAATGAGGCATGATGGTGCAAGAAAAAAATACATTTGCAGGTTTACTACTTAGATTGTTTATATTGATTTCCCTGGTCTTACTGTCGATTGTAATCGTTAGCATGGATTCCGGATTGTTAATACGCGGTAGTAGTGAGGATACAGTTACTGAGATAAGCCAAAAGCTATGCATTCTACTCGCAGTGATATTATTTGCACTCGCAACTCGATATGATACCCGCTCGCGTGGCTTTTTTATTCTAGTTACTGGTCTATTTGCTGCAATGGCTATTCGTGAGGCCGATGGCTTGCTTGATAATATTCAAAAAGGCTTCTGGCTTTATCCAGCCTTGAGTGTATCAGCCGTTGCTATTTACTTTTCAATAAAACAAAATGCTACGGTAAAGCTCCCGCTGTTAGCGCATATGAATAGCATACCCTTTGCATACATCACTCAAGGCTTGGTAATTATTTTAATATTTAGTCGAATTTTCGGGTCTGGTTTCATGTGGCGGGTAGTAATGGGAGATGACTACGATGAAATATACAAGACAGTCATACAGGAGGGCCTTGAGTTATTGGGCTACATGATTTTGCTTTATGGTTCGATATTTGTCTTCAAGCAAGCATACGAGCAAAGAAATAATGCCTAGATCATTTTGGACTTTCTTGCCACGGGGTGAATTAACAACAGTTATGTAAGTGGCACCAGAATTTCAACCTTCACTATTAAGATGAAATGTTAGAATTATTCGTTTTTTATTAACATAACTACATCATTAGTTTGAACTTTTAAGGCGGCGTCCCATTTTCTAGCTAACCATTGAAAGGTTTCAATTGCGAAAAAACACACATGTGTTGGGTCGTTTTTATAATGCCAGGATGCGAATGCTGAGTGATCAAGTATTCGTTTGGTCATAATGGCTAGAACACCGTCTTGTTTTAAGCATGACCAAAGCAAATCCAGTTCTTTCCCTGGGAAGTGAAGGTGTTCAAGCACTTCAGTTGCAGTAATAAATTCATATTTTAATTTGAACAGGGCGCGGTCAGGTGCATAAAATGGATCATAAATTTGCACGGAATGCCCCGCTTCTTCAAGCATAAGTGACAGGGCAGGCCCGGGGCCGGAGCCGAAATCGAGGCCGTTACTCTGAGGGCACAGGTGTTGTGACAGTGGGTCAAATACCCGCCCGAGAAATTTTCGATAACCCGGGTCAGTTGCTGAGTTCTCATGTTGGTCATACACCGCTTTTTCTTCTGCGGAAGTTAAATGGTATTGCGCTAATACAAACACAAGAAAACAGCTTGGGCAGCGGTAGTATTCCCGTTTATCCCGATAATAGGGGCGGCTGTCGTTTGACTCGCAAAGCGGGCAGCGCTGTTGTTTAATCAATGGTTTTCTAGGATGATGCGCCATCGAAATTTCTTATTGATATACCCTCAAGCAATTCGGTACTGAACATCCGGGCATTGATTGCAAGCCGATGAGAATCGCACTTTTCAGTCGTTGTGTAATGAGTACAGCAGCCACATGTTGGACAGTGGTGAAAAGCAATGTCTTTATCTCCCCAGATATAACTTGCGGGCGCTTGGAGCTTGTGGTTTACACTGACTTGCGCAGGTTTATAATAAGCCCACAGAGTTCCGAGTCGAGAGCAAATTGAACAGTTACAAGAAGTAATTGTAGCTGGGATGGTTTTGGTTTCAAGGCTAATATTGCCGCAATGGCAGTTGGCTATATACATGAAGGTTCAATCCTAAAAATATCAATAAGCGACTATTCGACAGTAATCGTTATCGGTTTAGATAGCACCGGCTTGCTATGAGGTATATGCGCATAGTCCCCCAACAGTAGCTGCAGCGTATGTGTGCCCGGACCTAGCGTTAGTTCAGTCTCTGTTTGACCACCACCAAAATGCACAATATTGTCAGTTGCGGGAAGAGGTTTATGCATATCCGGGAGCGTTTGCAGATCAATCAGCAGGTGATGGTGACCGGTGTTATCTCGTACTGTGCCAGCAGGGGCAACACCCATCCCATTGAGACCAAATTTAACTTTAAATGTCTGCGTGACCGTTTCACCATCAAGTGGTGTAATAAAATATACTGTTGCATCTTTGGATGCTGTTTCATTCGCCGAAATACCGAGTGAGAGTGTGATCAAAAGTAAGAAAAACAAGCCGCTGAATTTTTTCATAGGTAACTCCAGAATGTCTAGTTCAGATACTGCCTTATTCCATGGCGTAGTACAAGCGATCAGTAATAATGCTCTAGGTGTTCAACGCCCTAAAATCGGCCCCAGTCGGGTTCTGGTAAACCCGTAAGTCAAATTCCGCTACTACAGCAAAAATATGATCAAAAATGTCTGCTTGGATTGCTTCATAGTTTGCCCAAGCTTTATCTTTGCTGAAGACATAAATTTCAATTGGCAAGCCGTGTTCCGTGGGTGCCAGTTGGCGTACCAAAAATGTCATTTCTTTATTAATCATCGGGTGATTGTTTAGGTAGGCCACAACATAAGCCCGGAAGGTGCCAATATTGGTCATCCGCCGGCCATTTACCAGGCTTGTATTATCAACATTGGCTGCATGATTATGGGTTTTCAGTTTTTCTTTCATGGTTTCAATATAGGTGGAAATATACTGAATTTTTGTAAAGCGTTCGAGCATTTCAACATCACAAAAGCGAATGCTGCTGATATCAATATTCAATGAACGCTTAATTCGCCTACCGTCGGATTTGTCCATGCCTCGCCAGTTTTTAAATGACTCGCTGATCAGCGCGTAGGTAGGAATGGTGGTTATGGTTTTGTCCCAGTTTTGTACTTTCACAGTAGTCAGCGCAACTTCAAGAACATCACCATCGGCACCGTATTTAGGCATTTCTATCCAGTCGCCAACCGCAACCATCCTGTTGGTGGCCAGTTGAATGCCGGCGACAAAGCCTAAAATTGAATCGCGGAATACCAGCATCATCACGCCTGCCAGAACGCCAATACCACTGAGTAAATAGATAGGCGTTTTGCCGATGAAAATTGAAATTACTATTACAATAGTAAAGAAGTACAAGACAGTTTTTAATGCCTGCACAATGCCTTTGATAGGTACTTCTTTGGAAGCACGAAAGGTTTGATAAATGACTTCAGCGGTGTTGAGTAAAGAATCAATTACCAGCATGAGAATAATAATCATGTAAATTGATAAACCGCTACGAATCAATGCAATAATTGAATCATGCCCTGCCAGCGCCACTGGTACCAATATGTAGATAACCAGTGCTGGAGTGAAGTTGGCCATACGGTTAAGCACCCGCTGCTTCAGCAAGACATCATCCCAGGTTGTTGAGGATTTTTTAATCGCGTAGGTAATACCCGTGACAATATAGCGTTTCGCAACAAAGTTTGCTATTACACTGAGTATAAGAACCACAAAAAGTGCAACAGCAGCAGTGATATAGAGTGTTGTTTCGTTGCTAAGGCCTTGCCCCAGTAACCAGTTTTGTAAATATTCGCGCATTAGTTAAATCTCTTTATCAGTGGTTTAGTTTTAGTGGGCTTATCCAGTATTCACAGCTGAATTCATTTATTGTTCTGATGTTTTCCTGAATTTGAAAATTACAGTTTACCGCTTCAGTTCCCAATGTTTATTAAAGGTAATGTCTTCGCCCCAGATATTACCCATGTATTTGTTTGGTAGGTAGTGATCAAAACGAAAGCGGAGTTTTGTGGTTTCTGATTCTGAGACGTTGTCTTTATCCATATTGCTTTTGCTTAAGCCAATAATTACTCTGGCTGCATGAGTGCCGCTGTTGATGTTGACATGCATACTGCTCCAGTAGCCATGGTCCGGTAGTACGAAAAGCTTTATTTCACTGGCAGGAACAGGGTGATTATAGGTGTAGGTAAAATCGAGGGTTAGGCTATCATTTGTTTGCGACACCACTTTCACCTGATTGAGTTTGATTTTATTAGGCTCAATTAACTGCTCGGTGTTTTCATAAATAACCGGGTTGCTGTTATCGCTACATGCAGTTAACAGTATGAGTAATAATACGGAATACGCAATCTTGATCTTCATGATTTATCCATCATCGATTATCTTGTGTTACCAACGGGGTTAAGGTGCCAATCTTTTAATTCGCCAGTCACTTTCTTCTCGAACAAAGCGGAAGCGGTCGTGTAGTCGATTCTCTCGGCCTTGCCAGAACTCTATATTTTGCGGAATAATGCGGAAGCCACCCCAGAAATCCGGTAATGGAATTTCTTGATTTTGGAATTTTTCTTTTATGGCCTTGAATTGAGTTTCCAGCAAGGAACGGGAAGATACCACCCGACTCT
Source organism: Lysobacterales bacterium (assembly GCA_021648045.1). Classification (GTDB taxonomy): domain Bacteria; phylum Pseudomonadota; class Gammaproteobacteria; order Xanthomonadales; family SZUA-36; genus SZUA-51. Next base: position 15,049 of record JAKITM010000017.1, on the reverse strand, counting down.
GGTGAGAGCACCAGGCACCAATTTGGCTGCCACGGGGGCGCGCGCTAAAGTATTTAAGCGACTCGGCAGTTGAGATTTTTTCCGCCTGACCTTCAATTTTCACCTGCCGATCAAATTCCAGCCAGTGAAATAGGGCGGCAACATTCGGGTTTTCGGCAATATCGCGGGCTTTATGACTGGAGTAATTAGTAAAAAAAACAAAGCCTTTCTGATCAAATAGTTTTAACAACACCGTGCGTACAGATGGCGCACCTTGGGCATTCACAGTCGCCAGGCTAAAAGCATTCGGGGTTTCCAGTCCGGCCTGAGTCGCCTGAGAAAACCATTTCTCAAATTGCTCATAGGGGCTGCTGCAAAGATTTTCTTTTTGCAGCCCCGAAAAAGTATATTCGCGGCGAAGGGCGCTAATGTCCATGATTTTAGTGATCCGGTTTCAATGCTGTTGTTCTTGGATGCCAATGGGTAAATTATACTCTCAGCTAGCGATAATTGGCAGGCAAACTAATGAGGTCTGAAGTCAGCTGCATCAGGCTAGCTTGAGATGTGATAAATGTAACTATATATGGTAATAATTACAAATATTGCATTAAAGTAACTATATAGTTACAATTGTGTGTATGAAAAATTCAAACTACCCTAGTATTGGGAAGCTGTGTTTACAGCAGCGTAAGCGCCAGCAGTTAACCCAGGCGCAGGCTGCTTTAAAGGCTGATATAGCCCGCCGGTATATCTCTGAAATTGAGCGGAATAAATTCCGTGGTGCATTGTGGATACTAAACCGCTACCTGCAGTTATTGGGTTTCGAACTCACTGTCATAAAGCACAAACGACCTAGCTGGGAACAACTGGATCAGATCTTTTCCGAGGATGAATAATTGTGAAATTAAAAGATTTCCCAGCTAAAATTGAACGGGTCAATGTGTTGGCTGGTAGTGACTCATCCGGCTTGTTAAGCTTTGAAAACGGCAGTTTCGCCTTTAGTTACTTACCCCAAGGTGTGCCGGTTTCCGTTACCATGCCCAATCGTACGGCATCATATAACTCAGGTGCACTACACCCCATATTTGAAATGAATCTTCCGGAAGGTTTTGTGCGCCAGGCTATTTCGGAGCGATTAATTCGTTATACCAAGGTGAATGATTTGTTGTTTTTGGCACTTCAACAAGACCGGGGCATTGGCCGCTTGTCCTATTCATCAGAACTTGCTATTGAGCCTCCGAGTACTGAAAATCTAGAAGCCCTGATTCACTGGGACAATAGCGAAAGCGTGTTTGAATATCTGCTGGATAAGTTTTTACTGTATACGGCAGTTTCTGGTGTGCAGCCAAAAGTGATGGTGCCTACCGATAAGGCTACTCTTTTACAGCCAGACCTGATTATTAAAACCGGCGGCGATGGTTTTCCAAACCTAGCTCTTAATGAGTTCGTGTGTATGAGCATAGCCAAAGCCTGCGGTATTGCTACACCTGAATTTTGGCTGTCTGATAATGAAGAGCTTTTCATTATGAAACGCTTTGATATTGCCAGCAATGGCAGTGCATTAGGCATGGAAGATTTTGCCGTACTAATGAAAAAATCGAGCACAGAAAAATACCTAAGTAGCTATGAAAGCGTGGCTAAAGTGATTGACCTGTATTGCTCTGATCCCGGCCAGAAGCAAATAATATTTGACTACATTGCGATAAGTTGCCTGTTGGGTAATGGCGATGCACACCTAAAGAACTTTGCCCTTTTATACACAGATACCAATGACAATGATCTTAGACTCTCACCGCTTTATGATGTGGTCAATAGCTTGCCATATCCCGAGCTATCCAACGATCTTGCCTTGAGCATGAATAAATCAAAAGCCTTTCCAGATAAAAATGGCCTGCTAAAGTTTGCACGAAATATCGGCTTGAGAAAACAAACAGACCGACTAAATGAAATGGCAGATATCGCTATGCAGTTTATTCATGGCTTTGAGCGCTGGAATAGCTTTCCCGAGCTTAAAAAAAGCCTGGAAAAATCAATTTCTCAAACCATGATAGAGCCAAGTTCCGGAGTGAAATTGCCACGACGAAGCCCCAAGAAGCGAAAAACAGATCGGCTTTTGAATTAGGTTGAAAATGAGGGCTTGCCTTACCAATTAGAATAAAAACCACATTAGTTGGCCCGTTCACTCTAAATTCGTCATTCCGGAAAGTGCCTAGCACTTATCCGGTATCCAGTGGTTTTTTTGATGCACTGAATGTTTTCAATAAATTTGATACACAGTTTGGTTATACTTCCCAGATACACAAAATTCGCTTGCTATTATTAAGGATTAGTCAGCATGAATAACAAGAAAAAGTTTACTTTCCGACAATTGCTTTCTGATCGAGAATTGTCGCCTGAGGAGCGGCGTCTTGTGCTGGAAGATTTATTTGTTTTTGGTAAGCAAAATCGGATACCATTTCTGTTTCGTATGGGCGTATTGCTGGTACTCTCGACTGTAATTGCTACAGCTGGATTACTATCAGACTCTGCAGCGGTAGTCATTGGCGCTATGTTGGTTGCACCATTAATGACACCGGTTATGGCAGCTGCTGCAGCTGTTGTTATGGGGTGGCAGAAGCGTTTTTACTCTGCACTGTGGCTGATTTTAGCCATGGGACTGGGCGCGCTTTTGCTGTCTTCGTTGTTAACGCTGCTATCACCCGAAATAGTCTTTATTCCTGAGCAGGTACTGGCACGAACCCGGCCTACATACTTTGATTTGCTCATCGCCCTAGCAGCAGGTGCAGCGGGCGCCTACACCATAACGCGTAAGGAAAGTAATGCTATTCCAGGAGTGGCAGTTGCGGTGGCCCTGTTGCCGCCTTTAGCATCAGCAGGAATCTTGTTAACCAGCGGCGAGTATGAACTGGCTACCCGCGCAGTCGTTTTGTTTTTAACCAATTTGGTGGCCATGGTTTTAGCTGCGGCTTTAACCTTTCTGGCGGTAGGGGTGTCTCCAGCATCGGCACGAAAACACTCGGCAGCCTTTATCAGAAACAAGCTCTATTTATTTCTGGTGCTAACCCTGTCTATCTCTGTGCCATTGTGGTTTTATACCGATAAAGTTTTGTTCAACCCCCATTACCTCGCGGCTAAATCAGAAGTGTTGCAGAACTGGCTGCATGAGAATGAACTGGAGTTAACGGATGTCGATTTTAAGAATGATACACGTACCTTGTCGTTTTCATTTACCGGTCCGCGCCAGCCATTAAATATTGGCGATTTATATGATCAGATCATCGCCAATGGTAAGCTAAAAGGAGAAACTAGGCCGCTTTCGATTAGCTATACATGGACCCGAAAAGTCAGTGCTGTCTATCCACAAAAAGGCAGCACAATCAGCGAGCTTAGCCAATCATCTCATGCCAGTAAACAGCAACTAATTTCTAGCAACTGGTTATGGAAGCTAACCCAATATGATGAAAAAACTGCGGCTAGGTCAACCAGTCAACAGGACTATAATTTAATATTTGAAGCTAATGGCAAGTTCATGGTTAAAGCCCACTGTGGTAAGTGGAAAGGCAAATACACATTTAGTGGTAAGGCTATGGATATAACGATGAATCGCAACACCTTTTCTGCTTGTCGTAAAGACAAAGTATTTGCAGTTTTTATCGATGATCTGCAGCGTTCAAGCTTTGCTTTTATAGAATCCGGTAAGTTGCGTATTACCTTGGCCGGTAGTGGTGGGATTATGTTTTTTGAATCTGATTGATATTGGTTGTTTATCATTCATCTCCATCTTAAAGGCAACTACCTGTAGGAGAAAGCTCAAGTCTATGCATCTGGCATTGCAACTAAGGTATATATCATCCACGCATTTGAGAAGAAGAGCCAAAAAACTGCAAAAACCGAGATTGATCTGGCTAAAAAACGGTTGCGAAATTTAAGGCGGAGAAGCAGAGAATGACAGCAAGAAAATTCATCAATGTTTGGGATGCTTTGGAAGGTGATGCCTCAGAGGCCGCAAATTTGAAACTACGCTCTACTTTAATGATGAAAATAGCCGAGTATGTAGAAGAAAATGGACTGACGCAATCTCAGGCAGCTATCAATTTAGGTACAACTCAGCCACGACTTAATGATGTTCTTAGGGGTAGAATCGACAAATGTACGGTCGACCGTCTGGTCAATATGCTAACGCAGGTTGGTTATCGTGTTGATTTGCAAATCTTTCAGGCAGCTTGAGTTAATCTTTACGGGAAATCAACTATGGCCTTTCTGCCCTAAATCCATCCCAATGAAAGGCCGTATGATGATTTCTGGGGTTTCTGGAAAGCGAATTTCATTTGACCCTTGCCAGCGGCTTTCAGTACATCTCGATGGAGATAATATTTTTTTTCATTTTTAAACCCACAAGCAAAGCAAAAGATTCAGCATAACCGATGAATCAGCCGGGAAGGTAGTAAGACTTCTGAAAAATTGAGTTCGCATGGCTTCCAAAGCAACAAGATAGGTTAAAATACACTGATTACACCGCTATTACCCGCTTGAAAGTGAAAGGGTATTAAAAAAATCATTACCGTCTAGGGAAATAACTTAGGAAGCCCTTTATTATGAAAGACATTCTTGTACCAGTTTCTCCCGGTGAAATGCTCGATAAAATCACCATTTTGGAAATCAAATCCGAACGAATTGATGATCCGATAAAAGTGGCCAATGTGCGCCACGAATTAGAGTTACTTACCACTGTTTGGAGCAAAGCCGTTGCTGATGACTCAACTATAAGTGCATTAAAAGCACGGATGAAATCAATTAACGAGGAATTATGGGTAATAGAAGATGATATTCGTGACCAGGAAAAAGCCAAAGACTTTGGCTCACGCTTTGTTGAGCTGGCGCGTGCGGTTTATGTCACCAATGACCAGCGGGCGGCAGCTAAAAAAGAGCTTAACTTATACCTTGGTTCGGATATTGTAGAAGAAAAGTCTTATCAGGATTACCAATAAGTTTGTTTTGCTAGCGCTAATATTGGTGCTGGCGGTAATGAGGCCCTGCAAAGGCAGGGGTTTACTGAAGTATGTGCGTTTTTAATTTCTGTATTTACTTCTTCTTTTTAGATTTGGACTTCTTTTTAGAATCTGAGTCCGTTACATTAACGCGCCGGCAGGATTTTTCAGTACGATTGCTACCGGTTACTTTTATACGTCGACAGACGAGTTTAGTTTCTGGTTTTTTTACCTCGGATTTAACCGCTTTCTCAACGGGTTTTGTTTCTGCAACAGTATCATCATCAGCAAACACAGCTGGTGTATAAAATGTAAGGGCAAGCAGGCTGGTAATAATGAGTTTGTTCATGGTTTTTTATATCCGTGGGGTGACGCGTAGGGGGTTAATTCAACAGCGGATTAGAACATAGCGATAAGCTAAGGTCAAATCATTAGCTGTCCGATACGATGAGTTGAATGATTGAACTGATATTTCGAACAAAAACACTGATTTAACCAACCTGAGTTAAGAGTAAGTCCTTATCACTGGAGTCTGGGTTTTGCCACTGCTCAAGCTTTTCAATAACATCCTCGGTCGTAATTAAGTCCATTACCCCGGCTTGTTCTATTTTTGTACCCCAGCGTAACTCGCGTGGCTCTTTACCGAGGAATTTCCGGGCAGCCTCGGGGAAGCGATCAACACAGAGGTCTAGGCTGTTATAGGGCCCGCTACGGCGTGACCAAGTAGCTGCATACAGGCCAATAACGGGTGTGCCTAGGGCATTGGCAATATGCGCGGGGCCAGAATCAGGCGAGATAACAATATCAGCCTTGTTCAGAATTCCGAGCGATTGTTGTAGTGTGTCTTTACCCACAAGGTTGATCGCCGGAGATTGCATTGCCGCTTCAATATTTTGAGCAACCGATTGCTCCAGTGCGCTGGGGCCGCCGCTGAGCACGACTCTTAAGCCGAGTTCTGTTACGGCATAATCAGCAACCGCTGCATACCCGCTAATAGACCAGTTTCGCAGTTGATGACTAGAACAGGGGCTGATTACCAGTGTAGCTTGCTCGCCAGGTAGATGTTTGTTGGCAAAATTAAGCGCTTCATCACTAACTGCTAGTGTCCACTCCGGTTCGCGAAAAGCTAATCCGAGCGTTCTGGCGAAGGACAAAAACCCTTGCGCTTGGTGTTGGTAGGCGATTTCGGGGACCTGGTGGTTAATAAACTTGTGGTGCCAGTCGCGCGATCGTGGTGTATCCCAACCCAGACGAATAGGGCTGTTAATGGCTTTGCTGACTAGGTTGGCGCGTAGTGCTACCTGCATATGTAGGAGTACATCAAACTGACGACTCGCCAGTTTTTTCTTCAACTCACGGTAGGAGCGGAAACTTTGTTTTTTATCAAATACAATAAATTCAATATTTTCAAGGTGTTTTAGCAGTTGATATTCAAGCTTACCCAGAACCCAGGTAATCTGTGTTTGTGGCCAAATTTTCTGAATAGCCGCCACTACTGGCAAGACATGGGTAACATCGCCGAGCGCTGACAAGCGCAGTATGCATACACTTTGCGGTGCTGTGCTAAACGGTAGCAATTTTAAATTACGGCTGTGTTGGCTTGTTTTCATAGTGTCGGCATATTATTGGTGATTGACCTTGGCTGTAGCTAACTGCAAAATTAGGCTATCGATTAGTTAGCGGTTAGCTAACGATTGGCTAGCACTTAGAATTAATTATATGAAACCCACTCTCATCACAACAGCTAATGCCCGTATATTATACGATGCAAGCGCCATAGATGCCCCTGAAACAATTCAGTTTGAGTCGGAGTATTGGGCGCATGCAGATGCGCTTGTGCGTGGCTTGCCGGGCCGGGGCAGTGCGGTAGTTATTCCTTGTACTAGCGGGGAGGCTGTACTTAAACGCTATTTGCGCGGTGGCTTGCTGGCAAAAATCAATCGCGCATTGTATATATTCAGCGGTTATGAAAACAGTCGAGCTTTTCGTGAGTTCCGATTATTAGAACAAATGCACAAAATGAATCTGCCGGTACCGGAGCCGCTGGCGGCTTTATGTGAGCGGCAGGGATTTGTATTCAGCCAAATGGCATTGATGACAAAAATGTTGGCTGCGACTGAAACGCTGGCTGAAAAGCAGCTGCTTGGTACAGTTTCAAATGACCATTGGGAAACAATGGGTAAGGTTTTGAGCAAATTTCATAAAAAAGGCGTTTATCATGCCGACTTGAATGCCAATAATTTGCTAATAAATACCGCTGGGCAGGTGTTTTTGATAGACTTTGATAAATGCCGATTAAAAACCCCGAGTTTTCGATGGCAAAATAATAATATCCAGCGATTAAAACGCTCGTTAATGAAGCTATTTCCTGCGGAGTCATTTCCGCTATCGGGGTGGTCTATATTATTGAGCAGCTATCAGCTAAACATTTCAGGAAAAAATGTTCATGAATAAGGTCAAACAACTATTTGCCAGCATACTGTTGCTGTCCTCTGTTAGTGCGGTGACTACGGTCAAGGCTGCAGTAGAGGTCACCTTTCTTGGTAATATGGGTTTTTTACTCAGTGACGGTAAAGATAAAATTATAATCGATGGCTTTTTGGCTGAGGCTTATGCCTTGTTTGAGGGGCTGGATGAGCACTCAGTTCAGGCAATGGTCTCCGCCAAAGATGATTTTCAAGGTATTGATATTGCCCTCGCAAGTCATATTCACTTTGAGCACTTTCAGCCCGATATGGCCTGTCTGTTTATAAAAGCCAGTAAATCCACCCAGTTTATTTCCTCACCCCAGGTAATAACGATTTTAAGGGAGCGCTGTAAACCTTTTGCCAAGAACCATAAGAATGTTAAAACGGTTACTGTGCGGCCGGGTGTGCCGCAATCTTTCAGTCGGGAAGGTGTAACAGTAGAGATATTTCCACTGACCCATGGCACGGGAAAATTCGCGGCTTTACATCATTTTGGTCACTTAATGACAGTGGGCGGTAAAACCATTCTGCATATTGGTGATGCGGCTGCAGTACCGGTTGACTTTATTGCGGCAGGTTTACAAAACCGTAAATTGGATATTCTATTGGCACCGTATACATTTTTTACCCGTTCGGCAGGTAAGGCAATGTTGGCGCAATATATGCAGGCGCCGGTACAGATTGTTTCGCATATTCCACCTAAAGAGTTCACTGAAATCTCTGAGGCGGTACTGGAAAATTATCCTGGTGCGATTATTTTTCAGCAGCGTATGGAAAAACAGCGATTCGAGTAAGCACCTCTGCTAGAGGCGGTGTTTTCTTTGAGCAGGCTATTTAAGTTATCCCGTAGTGTTGTATTTTTTAAGCCTATAACCAGCGCCGCCTTTCGCTCTTGAATTGCAGATAGGGTTCGCCGAGAACCTGCTCAAGCATGGCTTCTTCCGGAATCACAAAGCGGTTTCTGATAATAATAAAGAAAATTGGCAATACAACAAATGGGCTCAAAGAGCCGAGCATGATAGCCGCCCCAAGGGCAATTGATAACATGCCCAAATACATGGGGTTTCGACTGATACGGAAGGGTCCGGTTTTGACTAGGCTGGTAACCGGGGTAAAGGGTATCAGCCCGGTCTTCACTAGTAAAAAACGCCCAGCAGCCCAACCATTCAGCACCAGACCAATAATGATGAAAAAAATTCCGATATAATTTATCGGCTTTTCCCATAGGTCCAGCAGCGGTAACCATCTATCCAGTGCCCACATACTGACAATGGTAAGAGCTAACCAAAATGGTGGTACCATTCGCGGGGTTTTGAATGTATTGTCAGCCTGTTTCTGATCCATTACTTGCCTTATTGTTGTGAGTCAATCCAGGCCTTAATCTGCTGGTTTAGAACATCTAGTGGCACGGCTCCACCGGTTAATATCAGCCGATGGAAGGCGCGAATATCAAAATTTGCACCCAGTTGTTTTTCTCCATAATCTCGCAATCTGGAAATACTTCGTTGCCCAACTTTATAGGCTAATGCCTGGCCTGGGATAGCAATATAGCGCTCCACTTCAGCGATTACATCGGATTCCGCCATGGTGGAGTGAGCCAGCATGTATTCAATGGCTTGCTCGCGCGACCAGCCTTGGGCGTGCATGCCGGTATCAACTACCAAACGCATGGCCCGCAGAATTTCATCACTCAAGCGGCCATAAAACTGATACGGGTCACTAAACATTCCCAGTTCCTTACCCAGAGATTCTGCGTAAAGCGCCCAGCCTTCAGAAAATGCGGTAAACCCGCCAAAACGCCGGAACATAGGCATGCCGGTGATTTTTTGCTGGATAGATATTTGGAAATGATGTCCTGGGGATGCTTCATGTATGGAAAGCGTTTCCATAATAAATTTAGGCTGGGCTTTAAGATTGAAAGTATTAACATAAAAAATTCCAGACCTTGATCCGTTAGCTGTGCCGGGAGTGTAGGAGGCCCCCGCAGCAGATTCGGCGCGAAAGGCTTCAATTGCACGAACTTCATAGTCGGCTTTCGGGGCAATATCAAAAAGTTTAGGTAAACGGGCATTTATAATTACCTGAAGATCACGATAGCCCTGAAGTAGATCCTCTTCGTTGTCAAAGTAGAATTGCTCGTCTTCCTGTAGAAATGTAAAGAAGGCTGGCAGGTCGCCCTCAAAGTTAACGCTTTCTTTAACTACTACCATTTCGGCTGTAATTCTAGCTACTTCATCGAGCCCGAATTGATGAATTTCATCAGCATTCATATCAGTTGTGGTATGGCTGCGAACATGAAAATTATACCAGTCAGTGCCATCAGGCAGTGCCGTCCAGCCAATGCTGTCGCGGCTGACAGGCAGGTATTCATCACGAATAAAATCATGCAGACGACGATAAGCAGGAATAATTTCAGCGGTAATCATTTTCTGGTATTCTGCTTGTATATGGCTAATATCATCAATGGGGATATCATCGGGTATATTCATTACCGGTTTCCAGAACAGGCTGTCGGTATATTCATCCACAATATGGACTGATAACTGCGGCAGCACTTTTTCCATTATCACCCGTGGCTGAACCACGCCAGCGGCTATGCCCTCGCGCATATTAGCGATGGCTTGGTCAAAAATCACCGGAATACCATCCGCTCTCAGCTGCCAGTTGTTATAGTCATCAAGGTTATTGAAAGGCTGCACACTCATGCCGGAACCCAGTTGTGCAAGGAAATTTGGCAACGAGTAAAACTGTGAAATTGGTACCATAAATGCTGGGTATTGCTCGCCTTCAAGGGCTTCATGCAGTTGGTAGCTTAGTACCTGAAGGCTGACAAGGTCTGTATTGTTTAGATTCTCACGCTCGAAAGCATTGAGTTTGTCTAACCAGCGCTGGTGGTAATCATGCATCAACTGGCGGTGTTCGGAACTAAGGTGGTTGGTCCATTTTGAGTTGTATTGTCGTAGCCCCAGGAAAGTACCACTAATGGGGTTTAAGGCTAGACCTTCATCAAAATATTGCTGGAACATTTGAGCCAATTCAGGATTTGCTTGCGTGCTTGTAGAGTCGGGTGCGGGACTCTCGCTTAGTCTTAACGCTTGTGCAAGCGTTGGAATGTCACCAGTTTGTGATTCCGGAATAACAAGCAAAGATTCATTCGGGCTAATTGACGCGCAGGCGGTAAGACTAAGGCTGTAAATTATTACGATTATTTGCAGTAAAACCTTAGCCTTCATCGTTATCTTTCTCGCTAGAACTATCTTCAAGTTTTAAACCTTCTGCGAGTGTGGGTATATTTTCTGTTGAGTTAGTGGGGATGATGACGAGATCATCCTGACTTGTTGTTGCACAAGCACCTAAAGCAAGGGTAATTGTAAGCAAGCCAAGTAATTGATAAAGGGGTTTTGATAGTTTCATATTAATTTTATTCCTGATGTTTTATAAGCCGAGTGTAGCATGGGCTATGAGTTGGGTAATTTATCGAGCAAGTAACCAGTGTAGTTTACGCCATCGCCGATATCAATATGACCAATGGCACTGTTTGCAGTCCGGCTTACTCTGTAATATGATATCAAATAGATATCACAATGACTTTATTAAAAATGCTATTTATTCCAAGCGGTAATCGCTATGGCGAAACCGTAAATATAATATTAAGGAGAGATAAATGATTACTGAAATTGATAGAAAAGCGATGTCGGGATACCCCATGTTGTTGGTGCTTTTTGTTCTAAGCATTGGCTCGTTTGGGGCCATAATTGCTTTTGGCAAAGCCGGTAGTATGTTACTGATGGTAGCTTTCATGGTGTTGTTGTTGCTGATATTGGTTTGTTGGGCGGGGTTTTTTATGGTGCACCCGAATGAATCCAAAGTATTACAGCTGTTCGGGCAGTACGCAGGTACTGCAAAGGATGCCGGTTTGCGCTGGGCCAATCCTTTTTTGTCTAAAACAGCAGTGAGTACTCGGGTGAGAAACTTTGAATCCAGTGCCTTAAAAGTGAATGACAGTGTGGGTAATCCGATTGAAATAGCCTCGGTTGTTGTTTGGCGGGTTATAGATTCTGCTGAAGCGATATTTGAAGTTGATGACTACGAGTCTTTTGTGCGCATACAAACTGAAGCTGCATTGCGTAATATGGCATCTGCCCACCCGTATGAAGCACATCAGGGAGAAGAAATTGCGTTAAGGTCCAGTCCTGCTGAGATTGCCGAGTTCCTAAAGATTGAAGTTCAAGATCGCCTGCAAAAAGCCGGAGTAGAGGTCATAGAATCGCGAATTTCACACCTGGCCTATGCTCAGGAAATTGCCTCGGCTATGCTTAAACGCCAACAGGCACAAGCGATTGTTGCGGCCCGCAGTACCATTGTTGAAGGTGCGGTAGGTATGGTGAAAATGGCGCTAGATGAGTTAAAATCTTTGGATGTGGTTGATCTTGACGAGGAAAGAAAAGCGGCCATGGTGAGTAATTTACTGGTTGTTCTGTGTGGCGAAGAAAACGCTCGCCCGGTGATTAACTCGGGTTCGCTCTACAGCTAATGTCCAAACGCAAGGCTATACCACTGCGCCTGAATGAAGATATATGGCTGGCAATGAAACATTGGGCGGAGGATGACCTCCGCTCAATTAATGCCCAAATAGAATTTCATTTGCGTGAAGCATTACGAAAATCCGGCCGCTTACCCAAAAAAGGCAATTCGAAACCCTAGTTGCGATTTTTTGTTTCAGAATGTAATTTCGCTTCTTGTTTGCTTATAAACGCTGCCATTGCTTTGCCTGTAACTTTAGGATATTCCAACATCGGCACATGTCCGGTTTTCTCCGGCATAATTAATTCAGCATTTTGCATCACTTCTTGCAGGGCAGGGCCACCCTCAGGGTTGAGAACTTTGTCTTCTTTGCCCCAATAAATAAGGGTTGGTATCGGACTGTCGGCGAGCATGACCTCAATGCCTGGGTTTTCGTACAGCATGTTATGAAAAATCATATCACACTCTTTATTGATACTCAGCATGCGCTTATATGCCATTTTCTTTAGGGGTGCGGGAACAAAAGGTTGTTTGCTGAAGCACAATTCCATCAGTCGCTCCATTCCCTCCGGATTTTCAACTCTCAGGGGATTGAGCCCTGCTTCAAGGTCTGCATCAAAGTAGCTCGCAAAAGATACAGATTTCACCGCGCCAGGAGAGAGCAGCAATAAGCCCAGGATTTTATCCGCATGATTGCTGGCATAGTCTCCGGTAATATAGCCGCCCATGGAATTACCTGCCAGATAGAATTTATCAACGCCCAGATGCAGCATTAAGGCATCCAGTCTTTCTGCTTGGGTATGCATGGAGTAATCAGCTTCGCCATTGCTAGTAATACGGCTTTCGCCAAACGGCGGCATATCGGGAATAATAAGGCGGTAAGCCCGAAGCTGAGGAGCCATCATAATCCAGTTGCTGGCATCACCGTTAAGGCCATGAACCATAACCAGAGCTGGGCCTTTTGCAGATGATTCCAGCCAGCGGAATTGGGTATCACCAATTTGCGCCCGGTGTTGGCGTAATCCCAGTGCGCGTATGCCGGAATTGATGATTAAGCTACTGGCGGTCGCGGGAAATACAAACCATAGCAGCAGTGCTGCCAGCAGAATAATGGCTAAAACGACAAAGAGTGTTTGCATTGGGGGTTCTTATGTTTGGCTATGGGGTTTATCATAGCGTAATTGGAATGTTGATAGTTAAGAGGAATCGTTATGAACAAAAAATTAGGCGGGTTATTACTGCTGGTATTACTTTTGCTAACGGCTCTACAGCTTAAAGCTGCAAAGTATGAAGTGCCTGAAGTCGCAGCGGAAAATCTTTTTCCTGTGGTAGTGTTGGAAACCAGCGCTGGAACCATAAAAGTGGAATTGAATCGGGGGCGTGCTCCAGAAACTGCGAATAATTTCCTACGCTATGTCACTGAAGGTTTTTATAACGGCACTATTTTCCATCGGGTAATGCCAGAATTCGTGGTTCAGGGCGGCGGCTATAACGAAAAGCTTGAAGAACGCGGACCCCTGCATGCGGTGATTATAAATGAGTCGGGAAATGGACTGGGTAACGACAGCTATACCATTGCTATGGCGCGTGAAAACCCACCGCATACCGCCAATTCACAGTTTTATTTTAATCTTGTCGATAACGATAAATTAAATCCAAGCTCGAAACGCTGGGGTTATGCTGTTTTTGGTTTGGTGATTGAGGGCGAGGAAATCATCGATAAAATTGCTCTGGTTGAAACCCATACCGATGCTGATACTGGCTTTGAGAATGTTCCGGTTAAGCCCGTCTATTTATATAAAGCAATCCTGGTTCCTGCGGGAGAGTAGTTCGAATGATTTCGGGCTTCACTGAAGAACAAATCGCATTTTATCACCGCAATGGCTACCTTATAGCCCGCGGGTTGGCCAGCAAAGCGCTTGTATCTGCAATTTGTAGCGCCACAAAGCGTGACCTGAAAGCTGAGGTGCAGCCACTAGAATATGAGGCTGAGGTTCAGTATCCAGGTTCTCCCAAATCTCTCGATGCACCAGGTGGTCACACGGTACGGCGGCTTAAATCGGTATTTGGTCGTGACCCCGCTATTGATGCCTGGGCAAAAGGCCCCGAACTTGGCGTGCGTATTCGGCAATTGCTAAACACAGAGCAACCGCTGTTATTAAGTAATCATCACAATTCGATAATGACAAAACAGCCTGAATTTAGTAGCCATACCGGCTGGCATCAAGATGTACGCTACTGGAATTATGACCGCCCTGAGTTTGTGAATGCCTGGCTGGCATTGGGAAACGAAGAAGCACGGAATGGCGGAATGCAATTAATACCTGGTACTCACCGTCAAAATTTAAGCTCCTCTCGCTACGATTCTGACAAGTTTTTACGCGAAGATTTAGCAGAAAATAGGGCATTGATCGAACAGGCAGTGCTGGCAGAGTTGGAGTCAGGTGATGTTTTGTTTTTCCATGCAAACCTGTTTCATATGGCCGGTAGAAATCAAACCTCGTGTGCTAAATTTGCCCTAGTTTTTTCCTTCCGTGAGGCGAATAATTTAGCTATTCCCGGTACTAGTTCATCAGTGCTGGAAGACATCAAGCTTTAACTATGTCTCAAACAGAGTGTGTATGGGGTCAGGTTACACACAGGGATGCCGATCATAGAAGAAATCCGCAGCTGGTTGGAGGACACCCTGCCACAGATACCGTCATCGAGTGCCACCGGCAAGGCGCTGAGCTATCTGCACAATGAATGGGGTCATTCTGTGGGCGATACAGGTGCTTGGCTGCAGCGAGTTCTGCGCGGGCATTTGAATTATTACGCTGTTCCCGGCAACCAGCCATAGAGTAGAGTCAAATATCTTGATATCCTATTTTAAAGTTCCATGTGAGGGATTAGAGTTGCCATTCTAGCTTTCAAACCCATTGCTAAAAATATTCTCATTAACAACTCTTGGGTCACTCACCGGGACTCCCGCAGGTGGATACTCAACGCCATCTAATACACCATCACCGTCTGTGTCCTGAACATTTGGATTGGTACCTAAAATAATTTCCTGGCCATCAATCAAGCCATCATTGTCTGTATCTTGATTCA
>JAKITM010000132.1 GCA_021648045.1 Lysobacterales bacterium | reverse complement strand
TTTGAGAATAGTCAGCGCGAACTTCCAGTCCAAAAAAATCACGCTCAACAGAAAACCTTTGCAGTAAAGTACTTTTCCCGGTTTGGCGAGCACCCAGTAGCGCAACACAGGGGAAGTAGTCTAAATATTCCGTAATAAGTTGTTGATATTGTCGTTTCATACCTTGCATATTATAAGCATGACTTTGAATATGCAAGGTAAATATAGTGTTGGCAGGCCACGAAACTCTAGTCGGTAGTTATAAAGCGATTATATAGAAGCCACAAGAAATATCTGCGATTTACAGGTCTTCAGCTAAATTGTGTTGAAAACTTTCTGCAAACAAACTCACATGATAGCCATCCATTAACGCATGATTGACTGAAATTGCAACATTCATCATTAAACGATCACCTTGAGAATAGGTTTTTCCGAAGGCAAGCTTGGGTACTGAATCAACCCTTCCAGAACTGGCATCTTTATGTCCGCTGAAATTAAACCAAGGCAGAACTGAGCAGTGAATACAATCGAGACTGTCAACTGGCGGAAATAACTCAGTAGAGTGTTGAATTCTGAGCTTTTCTGCCGCGTAATTACTAGCAAAAACACTTAGATCTTGATTAAATGTTACCCGCGAGAAAGCAAAGGTTTTATCTTCCCGCATAATGGTGGTTGAAGCGTCGATGCGGTCGTATTCGACCACTTGCCCATCTAATATGCGGTATTTAAAATTCTCGTGTGCATTGATAGCGCGCATACAATCGTGCAAGTACTTTACGAAAAAGCTAACCTCAGCCGCTTTCGCCTGAGCATAGGCTTTACCCACATCAAACGGTATGGTGATGGCAAAATAAGGATCAGCAAAAGACATAAAATGCTCAAAAAGCTGTTTTCTATTCCATTGATTGATGTCTATAATTTTCACTTTAACCCAAGAACTTCAAAACCTCAACGAGGCTGTTAACGGTGCTGTAGTCGTAGTCTTTGCAATCTTCATCACTGACTTGTTCATGTAACCAGGTGGTATGAAAAGGCACATGGATTGCGTGGGCATTGAGTGCAACCAATGGCAATATATCAGATTTTAATGAATTGCCTATCATCAGGAATTCCTGAGCTTGAATATCCAGGCGCTGTAAAAGACTGGAATAATTAGCGGTTTTTTTATCACTCAGAATTTCTACATGATGGAAATAATGCGCTAGGTTTGACCTTTCCAATTTGCTTTCCTGATCGAGCAAATCACCCTTGGTTACTAGTATTAACTTATAGTTTTTTGCTAGCGTTTCAAGTACGGTCTCAACACCATCCAGTAATTCAACTGGTTTATTGAGAATGTCTTTCCCCAATTGCAAAATTTTAGCGATGCTTGCATTGGAAACATTATTATTAGACAGTACCAAAGCCATCTCAACCATAGAAAGAACAAAACCCTTTACCCCATAGCCGTAAATTGGTAGGTTTTTCATTTCCAGTTTAAACAGCTCCTGGCCTATTTGGTTCTGGGTTTCATAAGGTGTCAATAACTCAGCGAAGGCGTCTTCCGCCTCCCTATAGTAGGTCTCGTTTACCCACAGGGTATCGTCTGCATCTACACCAATAATCCTGACGCCATCAATTTTTTTTTGCACCTGCACTTTTCCCAACCAAACAAATTTATCAGGATAAATCTTACACCAGCAACCGTACAAATAGCGTATTTAGTTTCGTTTCGCTGTGTTGTCTGGTTAAATGCTTGAAAATTGTTAACTTTTTGTTAAATGCCGACTTGAAAAATGGTATATTACTGCCTAGTGCCCAACCCTAAGCACAGCCCAATACCGATGAGGATTCAAATGTTTACTCGCAAGCCTAAAAACCAGCTACTAACAATAAGCATTAGCTTGGCTATTGCTGGCCTGGCAGCCACAAATTCACTTTATGCACAAGATGAACAAGTCGCAGACAATCGCATGCTTGAAGAAGTCATCGTAACTGCCAATAAAACCGAGCAGAACCTGCAAGAAGTACCCATGTCTGTTACCGCTATGAGTGGCGATGACCTTGAAGAACTCAGATCAGGCGGTAATGATATTCGTTTTCTATCCAGCAGAATACCCAGTCTGATTGTTGAATCTGATTATGGGCGCGTTTTTCCACGGTTTTATATCCGTGGTCTGGGCAACACCGACTTTGATTTGAATGCATCACAACCGGTATCCCTCATCTATGATGACATCGTTATGGAAAATCCGATGTTGAAAGGTTTCCCAATATTCGATATCGACCGGGTTGAAGTTCTGCGCGGCCCCCAGGGCACACTGTTTGGCCGCAATACTCCGGCAGGGATTGTTAAGTTTGATTCGGTAAAACCTTCTCAAGAAAAAGATGGTTATGCCAAAATCGGTTTCGGCAGTTTCGGTCAGTTTTCATTTGAGGGTGCCGTCGGTGGTGCAATCAACGAGAACTGGTCAGCCCGAATTTCCTACCTGCATGACCAACGCGATGATTGGGTAAAGAACATGCCCGGCTTGATCGACCCGGACTTAATTCTGGTGAACGGACAAGCAAAAGGCGATGGCGATCTAGGGGAATATAATGAAGATGCTTACCGTATTCAGTTAGCCTATGAAAGTGATTCATTTACCGCGCTATTTAATCTGCACGGGCGCAGTCTTGATGGCACAGCGACTATTTTTAGAGCTAACATTATCGAGAAAGGCAGTAACAATTTCGTGCCAGGTTATGATCGTAGAGTCGTTTCACAAGATGGTGCTAATAAACAAACCGTTGACTCTACCGGCTTTAGTGCGAAACTCGAGTGGTTTTTTGACAATGATTTAACGCTTACCTCTATTACCGGGTATGAAACCGTAGAAGCTTTCTCGCGCGGCGATGTTGAAGGTGGCTATGGTGCTATTTTCCTCGAGCCAGGCATTCCTTCAGGCCCCGGCTTTATTCCATTCCCAGCGCAAACTGCCGATGGCATTCCCGACCACGGTCAATTCACTCAGGAACTCAGAATATCTAAAACCAGCGATAAAGTGTTCTGGCAAACAGGCCTGTTTTTCTTCGATGAAACACTCACTGTTGAATCTTTCAATTACAATGATTTGAGCGATAATTTCTCCGGGTTTGCTACCCAACGCCAGGATACTACGGCTTATGCCATATTCGGCCAGGCAGAATTCTACATCAACGATGCGACCACCATTACCGCTGGTTTGCGTTGGTCTAACGATGAGAAAAAATACACTGCCGCTGTACCATTACCACCCTTTGGCGGAGCACCAACACCACCTGCCTCAGTGAATCCCTCCGATAGCAATGTCAGCGGAAACCTGAGTATTTCCTATGAAGTAGATGACACCACCAACATATACGCACGCCTAGCACGGGGTTTCCGAGCGCCCAGCATTCAGGGTCGGGTA
This sequence comes from Lysobacterales bacterium, assembly GCA_021648045.1. GTDB lineage: Bacteria > Pseudomonadota > Gammaproteobacteria > Xanthomonadales > SZUA-36 > SZUA-51. The sequence goes on along the minus strand of JAKITM010000132.1, from coordinate 1,826 downwards.
TTATTCGGTGGTGAAATCACGGTAGCCGATTCTGAAACCATTACATCCATTGAAGCAGGTTTTAAGAAAGAGCTTTGGGATTACAGAGCGCGTCTTAACACTGCCGTGTTTTACTACAACTTGTCCGACCAGCAGTTGACTGCTGGTAGTGGGACTGCCAATGTAAATCAACTGGTAAATGCCGATACCACCGTGGGTTATGGTTTTGAAATTGACCTAACCGCAGCCCTTGCAGAGAACACCCTGTTAACACTCGGCATGAGCTATAACCACACTGAAATTCAGGATAAAAACCTGACCGTCTCGCCTTGTGGTAGTAACTGTACTGTTCTTGATCCTCCAGGAGCGATTGCGGGTACCGTGTCAATTGATGGTAATTCCCTGCCAAGAGCGCCAGAATGGATGGTTAATGTCATCTTAAAGCACACCATTCCATTAGCCACAGCTAATATTGTTCTATCGACAGACTGGGCCTACAGAAGCGAAATTAACTTCTTCTTGTATGAATCAAGAGAGTTTCGTGGTGACGCATTACTGGAAGGTGGTGTACGGGTTGCTTATGAAACAGACAAGTGGTCAGCGGGTATCTTCGGTCGTAATATCACCGACCAGGACAAGCTTATCGCCGCGATTGATTTCAACAACCTTGAAGGTATTGTTAACCAACCAAGAGTTTGGGGTGTTGATTTCCAATACTTCTTCTTCTAAACAATATCTAGTAACAGCAAAGAGGGCGCTTCGGCGTCCTTTTTTTTATGTCTTGCTAAAACTGGAATATAGCCTGATTCCAATAGACGCACAGGCTATAGTATTTGACAGAAAGCCATGTTTTGTGGTAATTTTTCCCTTGTTGTAAAGGAATACAACTTAGCGTTAGTGTGAGCGGATACGGGGGGAGCCGTGGCGTTCCATTTCTGGAATGATTTAATGTTACTAAAAAAGGATGACTCAATGAAAGCCCTCTTACTTATACCCTTTCTGCTCTTTGCTACCCCTGTCCTCGCAGACTTCACCTCAGCAAGTCAAGCTTACGAGAACAAGAGCTATATTGAAGCTTACAAACAGTTTAAGCAACTAGCTGTCATCGGCAATAAACGCGCGCAAACAAACCTCGCGATAATGTATCTTCAAGGTGAAGGCACAGACACTGATTTAACTGAAGCTTATGCTTGGCTGAAATTGGCACAAGAAGAAACAAACCCAGAGCATGAAAACACCCTAAATATGATTAGGAGTAAGCTTTCAAAAGAGCAATTGCTTGTAGCTGAAGAAAAAGCCGATCGTTTAACAAAAAAATACTCCACAAGCCAACTCATTAGTCAGTTATCGCCGATTACGCTTGCGGATCACTCACATAGCCCATCAACCAAACCACAGATAGAAATAATAAAGCGCGCCCAGCCGCGTTTTCCTGGAAAACTATCGAGAGCCGGCAGTAGAGGTTGGGTTTCAGTGGAGTTTGATATACACCCGGATGGTAGCGTTCACAATCCATCGATTGCCGATGCCTACCCCAATGATGCTTTTAATCAGGTCAGCATAGATGCTATTTCTAAGTGGCAATACAAGCTCACTTTTGATGAAGGCATCACACCCAAACCATACCCAGCCAGCCAGACATTTATATATACCTATCACGATGATCGTGGATTTAAAAATGCTTATAACTCGCGTCTAAATATCATCAAAAATCGCGCCCTTAAAGGAAACTCACGCGCACAATATGTTTATGCCATTGCGGCCAATGTAAGCGCCTATGTTGATAAAGAAGATTTTATCGAACAGGAGGAGGTAAACAATTGGTTGTTTAAATCTGCACAGAATGG
>JAKITM010000016.1 GCA_021648045.1 Lysobacterales bacterium | reverse complement strand
CAACTTGAAAGAAAGGTCCTCGGTATCATGAGAAAACTACAAGCCCTTCCGGCTCGGGTTAAGAGCTACTTTTTACATCCAGCAATTCAGTACGCTGCATAGGGTATTTGGACGCTAGGTTAATAGTGTTTGGATTGCCATATTATTTTTTCTGGCTGAGGGGGGAAATAAATTCAGCAAACATCAAACATATAGCAGGAACAATGAATTTCGGATATATCGGAATAAGTATATTTATACTACTAATTGTAGGAATAATATTACACGAGTTAATACATGGCTTAACCTGGGCAAGGTTTGCAAAGAAAGGATTTCGGTCTATTAAATTCGGGGTTCTCTGGGAAATGTTAACGCCTTACTGTCATTGTACAGAACCCTTAAAGGTGAAGCATTATATTATTGGGGCACTTGCGCCTGCGATAATATTGGGGTTTATTCCTGCAATAATAGCAATGATAATTGGAAGTATAGGTTTGTTGGTATTTGGGATATTCTTCATAATGGCCGCAACTGGTGACTTTGTTATAATTAATTTGATTAAAAAAGAAAACATGAATGACTTGATTCAAGATCATTCTTCAGAGGCAGGCTGCTATATTTATAGAAAAATCGGATAGACTGGGCTTCCCCCAATAAAACCTTCAAAGATACTGTTGCTGATGCTCCCATTAGGTTTTAGAAGCAATCAACTGCACTTGTTGAGTCGTTTGTGATTCGATAAACACTCATCTCAACTCACCATTTTAATCTAATGGTTTGCAACACATGGTTTTGCAGGGCTTTGGGAATGCCAAGTTCGGCACTGACATCTTTCCAGCTAGAAAATGCATCGGATGTCTGCTCTAAAATACGCTTCTCGCGGGAGCGTGGAAGGCCGGCATAATCAGCCAGGTGTTTGATATCTGCCAGCGTGAAGTCGGAGGTTTTGTCGTTGATGCTCAATTGATGAAACCGAGTAAACTTACTTCCCTCAGCATGGCATAAATCATAAGCAGGAGATAAATCCCAGCGTCCTTTTCTATCCATCATAAACGAGAAATTCTTAACATGGTCATCTTGATTACAGCCAACTATATTAAAAATAGTGCGTCTAAATTGTTCTTCAATTGCAGCTTGTGACATCTTTAGTTGTTTCATGGTCATAAAGATTTGTTCGTAGGAATATAAGCCGCTTTCGAAATAATCAAAATGGGTTAGGGCTGCAAGAGTTTGTACAAAATTCTTAGAACCATCCTCATTCCTGTCAAACCTTTTAGTCATGAAATGATGGCGGCCATTTTCGGAAAAAATCCGGCTTTCCATCATGTTAATACCGCACTTTTTAGCCATCAGGTAATAGCTGTATTCAAGCAACCCATAACCTTGCGGATCGCTAACACCCCAGTCGCCGTTAAACTCCACACCGTCGAATTTAATTAACCAGTGTTCAAAGCCCGGTAACAAATTAAGTTGCCCTGAGCGTACTTGTTTGCTCTCGGGGTTAAACGCGATGACGGCTTTGGCGCGAGCACCGCCAGCGGAAGTGCCAACACTTAAGATATCGAGTAAGGCCTCATCGCCACCGGCCGCAGATAACTTGGTATCGAGAGTATCTTGATTAGCAAATGCTATAGATGCTAACTTAGTTAGTTCCTTGATCTCCAGGCGTTTGTCCCTAGTTTTGGCTACCGGGATAGAGGGTTCAAACTCAAGTGCACCCATCCCCCTTATGCCGACATAACACAAACGATCGACGGCATTAAAGTCCTCTGGCTCACGCCCGGTTCGGGCTAACCACACATTAATCAATTTCTGCCCGTACCTATCAGGCAAACTATCGGCAATGAGTCCTGACATTCCATGAAATGAATGCGGCTGCAGGTCCGGAAATTGATAAATATGATGTGCCTTTAATGGCATCATTAATGGTGCAGGCTCAATCCGGTGTTCGACAAAGTCAGGGTCGTACTCGAAGCGCGCAAACCGCTCCGTGCTATCCATTGAAACATAGCCAATAGTTGTTCCCCATAACTTTACTGTGGCTGTCGTCATCAGCCTTCGTCACCCCAGGCGGAGGCTGATGCGGTATCGGCTTTTTTCTTACGGCGTTTTTTGGCTGCCATTACTTCAGCCATTGGTGATTGGTATACTTCCGGTAAGAGGGTATCAATGCTGCTAATCATCTGTAGAGATTTCATTAGCTTCAGCCATGTCTCCATCTGAGTGTCATGACCTGCCTCCAGGCGCCTAAGAGTGGCAACACCAATACCGGCATCCTCGGCCAATTTGGACTGTGAGTATCCCCGCTGTTTTCGAATCCGGGCAAGTCGCGCGCCTAGTTCTTTTAGGATTTGATTATCTGGAGTTGAATTTTTAATTTTCATACTATCGCTCCTGATATCATAATGTCACTAGATAATAGTTTGTGATCATAAGTGATATCAGGTCCATTCAAATAGAATTTACATCTCTAAAAGCATCGGCTAAGCAAATAATATCATATATGATAGCAAATGTCAGTTTAATGGCAAAATACACTCATAAATGATATTTATTTGCACCAGGCCTTGGAAATCTTAAGTTGGATAGTTGAAGCTATTGCCTAATGATTAGGCTATCTTTTGTTTCCGAGGCGTGACTGAAAAGATAAAACCAACCAGCATAAGTGCGAGCAGAACTGAATTCATTATCACGGCAGTGGATGCATCCCCGCTGCGCTCAATAGCATAAATATTAAGCAATACCCGCCGACCCGCAAACTCTAATAACAACCAAACATAGATTAACGGAATCATCGCCCGGTAGCGTATCATCGCGAGCACGCACATTAACCCGATAGCCAGATGAAGAAGCCCCAGCAAAGATGTTGCTACAAGTGCCTCTTGAAGCGCGGCGGCAGGATATGTAGACATATCGATACCATCAGTGCTATTGGCCGCGGCTGGCACAAGTATCGAGCCAATTGCGATCATGATTTTAAATAACAACACAGGTATAAGCAGCCAAAATCCTAACCAGCGTCCATTTAATGTATTGTCAATTGTTTGGGGAAATATTTTGTTAAACATTGTTATTCTTCCTTATTTGTTAATAGTATTTGCAAATATCATAGCTGGATAATAGTGGTATGGCTGAACCAATAGATTTGTAATTTAATAAGTTCACAAATTGTTTTAGTCAGAGAGTCTGAGTAAGTCATAAATCTGGGTGCTGACTTTCTTCTTGAATTTTAAATTAGATATAGGCTTATGTCATATGCTTTAAGTAATATTGAAAATAGGATCTATACATTGGTAATGTTTATTAAGGCGCTCTGGACTATAGGCTGAGTAGTTCTACAAGCAGGAAGCAGCAGGCGTCAATAGCCTGTGTTTCCTTAGATTAGTGTGTTCTAACGCATGATGATATTCACACATTGTTTAAATTGTTCATCCGCCTTGCGCACCGAATATTTTGGATCAGTAATGCATTTTACAGCAGCTTTTTCAATAAACCCCATGATAATAAGAGCAGCTAACTCTGGAGATACGGTAAGATCAATGCGTTTGTCGTTATTGGCTTTTTGTAAGCGGTTTTTAAGTTCTGCGAGCTTTTCAGAGAGTCAGGGCTTAGCCAACATTGCCGCTGAGTTTAATTACAGTATATTGTTAGAAGGGGACAGTACTGGGAGCATGACTGTAAAGCTCTCAGGATCCTGTATAGCAATTGATGCTGATTCTTGAGCTATCTGGTTGCTGGGGTGAGCACTAATAGTGCTCGACAACAAGCAATCAACCACGAGTAATTTTTATGCAAAAATCAAATGTAAATACAGCTATTCAGAGTCGAATAATTGGCTTTGATGTCGCCCGAGCCTTGGCGATTTTCGGCATGGTTTTTGTTAACTTCAAAATCGCCATGAATGCGACTACTGGTTCAGATTGGTTATTACAATCTGTTGGTTTGTTAGAGGGTCGTGCTTCAGCTTTGTTTGTGGTCTTGGCTGGTATAGGTATTTCTCTGATGACGCGCAGGGCCAGAGCTAGCAATGACTCGGAATTAATTAGCCAAAAAAGAAATTCCATTATAAAGCGCGGTCTTTTGCTGATTGCAGTTGGGCTTGCCTATAGTCCAATTTGGCCGGCTGATATTTTGCATTTTTACGGCTTTTATTTTCTGCTTGCAGCATTTTTGTTTGCCCGCACAAATCGCGCCCTGCTATTGGCTGCTATCTTTTCTATGCTCGGTTTTGTAGTTCTATTAATGTTATTTAACTATGAGACAGGCTGGAATTGGGAAACGCTAGATTACCTAGATTTCTGGACCGTAGAGGGTATGTTCAGGCATATATTCTTTAATGGTTTTCACCCGGTATTTCCATGGTTTACCTTTGTGGTTATTGGTATTTGGCTAGGTCGGCTGGATTTTAATAACGCAGACATTCGACGCCGCTTGATGATTTTCTCATTTAGTCTTTGGGCCGGGGTTGAAATACTCTCGAAAATTATTCAACCTTTAATGTTACAAGATTTACCCCAGGGCGTGACCATCGAAGATGTTGGCTTTTTATTCGGCACGGGCATGATGCCACCAATGCCGCAATATATTATTGCCGTGGGCAGCCTAGCTGTATTTATAATTACCTTATGTGTAAGCCTGACTCAGGGTGTAAAGGATAAGCTTGCGGTTACCGCGCTGTATCGAACCGGCCAACTGGCTTTGAGCCTATATTTAGCGCATGTTGTATTGGGTATGGGGCTGTTAGAGAGTATCGGTCGCCTAGAGAATCAAAGCATTGATTTTGCGGCTGCAAGTGCGTTAGCTTTTTGTCTTGCCGGGATTGTATTTTCTTATTTCTGGGTTAAGTATCTTGGTGCTGGGCCGTTTGAGAGGTTATTTAGAAAATTCGTATGAATAGCGGCAGCCACTACGGCTGCCGTTTTTTTAATAGTCAAGAAGTAAGCGGCGCAATATTTTAGATGCCGCAAAACTGCTAAAACCCAATTATGTATATCTTGAATCCAAGATAGCTATAAATTGCCGTCAGTTTTACTCGTAACGGAGCGCGTCAATCGGGTCTAGCTGGGATGCTTTAGCGGCTGGAATTATTCCAAAGATAACCCCAACAGCCGCACAGAAACCAAAGCTTAACAAGACTGCCCACAGCGGCACGAATGCGGGCGGAAACCCGGGCAGTATAGCAGCCACCAAAGCTCCTGCACCGTAGCCGAGAGCGACACCTACCAGGCCGCCGAGTAGAGATAGTAAAAGAGCTTCGATAAGAAATTGCAATAAGATATTGTTACGGGTGGCGCCCAAAGCCTTTAGAATGCCGATCTCTCGGGTTCTTTCGGTTACCGAGACCAACATAATATTCATTATGCCAATGCCGCCAACCAACAAAGATATACCAACAATACCAGCGGACACTGCCGTCACGGTATCAATTATGGCATTAAAGGACTCCATTAATTGCTCTGCTGTTTGCACTTTGAAGTCATCGGGCTGGCCGGCTTTGAGCTTGTGTTGTTTGCGAAGTACCCGGCGAATCCTGGATTTGACTTCTTCCATGCGGTTCATATCTTCAACCAGCAATTGCACTTGAATATCCAGATCTTGTCGGGTGCTACCCATGATGCGCCTTGCGGTTGCATAAGGTAGGAGGATAAAGTTATCTTGTGAAAAGCCTAATATTTCGCCGCGCTTTTCGATCACTCCTATGATCTTGCACCAGTTGTTGCCAATTAGAAAAAATTCGCCAATCGGGTCTTTTGGTAGTTCTAGGTTTTCGATGATGTCTACGCCAATAGCACAGACCAGGCGTCGCCTGTTTTCATCATCCCGGGTAAAAAACCGCCCTGACTGCGGATAAATACCATTGACTTGCAGGTAACTTGGGCCAATCCCCATTATGTTAGAAGTTGCGGATTGCGAACGATAACTAATTGCCCCCTGGTTGCCAGTATTGGTATACAGCACAGGAGTAACATGGGAGATTCCATCCACTTGTCGATTAATCACGCGCATATCAGAGTCTTGCAGTTTTGCAAAATTACCCTGCATCGCTTGTTTGAACGGGGTGTGTGAACGGATGGTTAAGGAATTACTACCAAGGCCGGCAAACTGTGCGTTAATCGACTGTGACATACCTTGCACGATGGAGACCACAGCGATAACTGAAGTTACACCGATAATAATACCCAGCGAAGTAAGTAAGGACCTGAAGCCATGGGCACGAATCGATTCTAGGGCTGAACGCAGGCTTTCCAGGAATGTATTCATCGGCTTTTCACCTGTTTTTCATCGCTGGATATTTTACCGTCTTCCAAGCTTATAACTCGGTTACAGTGTTTGGCAATATCGGCTTCATGAGTAACCATAATGATGGTTTGTCCCTGATCATGAAGTTCATCAATCAGGGCCATGATTTCACGGCTGGTTTTACTGTCGAGATTACCGGTTGGTTCATCTGCCAGTAAAATATCCGGGTTGCCTACTAGTGCTCTGGAAATTGCCACGCGCTGTCGCTGGCCACCGGATAGTTCGTTTGGTAGGTGGCCCATACGATCGCCGAGTCCGACCCGTTCTAAGGCCAGGCTGGCGATTTCTTTACGCTCTGCCAGAGGAATGCCTCGATATACCAGCGGTTGCATAACATTTTTCAAGGCGGTAGCCCGGGAAAGTAAATTAAAACTCTGAAATACAAAACCAATCTGACGATTGCGAACTTTGGCCAGTTCGTTTTCACTCATATCACCAACATCTGTGCCATTAAGGACATAACTGCCTTTGCTGGCACGGTCCAGGCAGCCGAATATATTCATCAGGGTGGATTTGCCGGAACCGGAGGAACCCACTACAGCGACATATTCATTCTGTTTTATATCTAAGCTGACCCCATCCAGTGCATTCAGCACTTGGTCGCCCATGGTGTAGGTTCGGTATACATCCCTTAGCTGGATAACCACGGGTTCTGCGGAGGCTGTGGACATTAGTAATCGATGTCTAATGCAGTTTCGTCGAGGCTATCTTCAGACTCGAGCGTTTGCTCTATCTCAGCGTCGTTATCATCTGCAGAAGAGTCATCAGGTTCATTAGTGTCATAATCGATAGCAGAAGAATCCTCAGCAGCAGAGTCATCAATCTGCTCACTGTCATTATCTTCAGCAGTTTCAATTTCTTCTATTTCTTCCTCATCCCGCAGATCCATAAGGGTACGGTAAGGGCCGATCACGATACGCTGTCCCTTGCGCAATCCTTTGGTAATTTCCTGATCGCTGTCGCTGGAAATGCCCACTTCTACATTTTTGCGAATGGCTTTACCCTTCTGGAATAAAAACACATAGGCCTGGTCTTCTTTTTCTTCATCTTTTTTATCAGTAACAGTACCTTCTTCAAACAAGACGGCTTGAATGGGAACAGAGATGGTTTCTTCTGAGGTTTGGGTATAAATATCAGCGCGCACACTCATCCCTGGCCGGATAATTAGGCTGTCTTGTTCATCCAGAAGAATTTTTACTAAAAATGACAAGCTTTGCTGGCCTGGCGCTCGCCTGGCGACGGTTGCTATTGATTCAACCACACCTGAAAGCGGGGTATCTGGATAAGCTGCAGAATATATATCTGCACCCAAACCCTCAACGATTTGGGCAATATCAGCCTCATCTACTTGCACCTCGGTAAGTGTAGCTGATGGGTCGGCTATCACCATCAGTGTAGACCCGGGAATATTGGTGGTACCGGCAATCACTGTTTCGCCTACTTTAATATCGCTCTGAATCACAATTCCGTCTATTGGAGACTTGATCAGGGTTTTTCTTAACAGGTCTTCAGACTGGTCAAGCGCCGCCCGGGCTTGCAGTAATGATTCCTGCAAAGAACGAAGATCTACCCGTGATAGTGATAATTCGCTTTCCAGTGCCTGAAAACTGTCTTCACCGACTAGCTTGCGCTTATATAGAGATTTACGCCGCTCGAAGCGTTCAGCCAAATTGCTTATTAACAAGCGTTGTCGCTCAATCGCAATAGCGGATATTCGCACCCGGGCTTGCGCCTGGTCTACCTGGGCTTGATAGTTTTTCGGATCCAGCGTGATAACCAGCTGACCTTTATTGACATGGTCGGCCTCTTCTACATGCAGTTCAATCACCTGACCAATAACTTCAGAGCGCAATTGCACCTGTTCTCTGAATGCCAAAGTTCCAGATGCCAGAATCGAGCTCTTTAATGGTTTGAGCTCGACACTGGTGATATTGACCTGCTTGGCATCCCGGGTATCAGTTAGCTTGGAGATGAATGGCAGCCCTACCAAAAGGAGGGCTAAGCCGCTAAAGATAAGAATTTTTTTCATCACCAAACTCTATACTGTTAGTGCCCAGATGCCATAAATCAACACCCAAGGTAGCAACACAATAATGCTGGATTTAAGCGTAGAGGCTCCAGTCCAACGCGTATAGCCGATGACCATAAGGGCTAGTGTCCAAACAGTAATAAGGCTGAAAGAGCTGGCCATGCTGTACCAAGGGTCACCAGCTTCTGCATGCACAAATAATGCATTAAATGAAGTCAGCTGTAGAGCTTCTGCGGAAACTTGGTTGGTATCTGACATTGCAATAAAGACAATTGCTGCTAGGGCACCAAATATAGATACAAAGCTTGTCCAGGCTGAAAACGAAAACCATTGGCCATAACTGAGCTCTGCGCGGGTTGTTAGTTTATTGGCCAGATGAAAATATACCGCCATAATGGCATAGATAACAAATGACCCTATAACTACGCCACCCACTGACATCCAGGTAGTAGTACCAGGTTGCATGAAACTACGGGTAGCCTCAGCTGCTTCAGCGCGTGATTCTGCGGGTATGCCGCGAATGGTTTCTTCAACAAACCAGGAAAAGTCCACCCAGTTGAAGTAGTAATACAACATACCCGCTGAAAGCAGTATGGTTATTAATAATGGCCACCAGAGCCAGCTTGTATGTAGTTTGATATTATCAAAAGCTTTCGCCGGGGCGGTTACTATGTCGACCATAGCATTGGTTACGGTATAGGTTTTTTCATTCATTATCTTTCTCCCTCATGAGTCTGATGATGTCCAAAATTCGACTCTGAAAATTGAACAGTACTAGTATCCAGTATTTTGATTGTTTTCAATAGTGCCAAAAGTATAGTATGAGCACTTGCTCCGGTTCTTCCAAAGTTTCCGCAGCTACCAGTTATTTCCCTGGCTTGTACTGGCCTTACACTATGTATAAGTTACACAGCGGAACAACAACTAGTGATTTCTACACCTGAAATACATTAACGCCGGCGATGCCTGAAGCACCCAACTGGCGTATTTTTGTTTGGTCTTTAGGCGCGGCACCACCCATTGCGTATACAGGGATATTCGTTTTCGCTGCTAGTTTAGCAAATAATTCTTCACCTAATGGTTCTTCAGCAGATTCTAAACCGAGTTTTGAGTCGCTTGAGTAGAGCGGTGAGAGGCAGAGCATATCTACCCCGATTTTTTCTGCCTGGCTTATATCTTTTGTATTATGACAAGTCGCAAATAGATAGCCTTTTAACCCTTTTGGTTTTTTCTTCAAGGAGTCTAGTTGGGCTGCGCTTAGATGCAGGCCGTCCAGTTGGTTCGCCATATCCAAATTGATCTCATCAGCACAGCAACTTAGGCTGATGATGGCATCCTCGCGATGTTTTAGTTTATTGATGCCCTCAAGCAGTTGCAGTAACTGATTTTTTGGCAGGATGCCAACGCATAGCTGAATGAACTTTGAATGGGTTTTCAGAGCCTTGCGGGTAAACTCCAAATACTCATTAGTAGTTTTGTATACAGGGCTGAGCCGATAGAGAGCATCAAGCTTTAGCAGCTTTAGCACAGGCTTGTCGGCTTCGGGCATGGCGATATCGGGGAGTTTATCCACACAAATCCAGTCAAGGCTCTGGCCATCACAGGGGCTCACTTCGCCCTCCCAGCCATAGACTTCGCGTATCAGCAATTCAACCGTTTTATCAGGGTATTGGTGGTGTACTGTCATTACCGGTATTGAGGTAATGATATCTATGCCGAGTTCTTCTTTAAGCTCACGGCTAAGGGCTTGAGCAGGTGACTCACCGGCTTCTATTTTGCCACCGGGAAATTCCCAGAGGCCTTCGAGGTGGGTGCCAGGCAAGCGTTGGCATAACAGGGTTTTGTTTTCCTCAGCCCGGATGATGCCAGCGACTACCCTAATGCTCTTATTGCTTGAGTTTTCACTCATGTTATAAGCCAGTGCCAGAACTGGTGTAGGAGCTGGTTCTGGAGTATATGTTTTTCAACTTCACTTACAAGTGGGTTTTAGGGTGTTTTATTCAACTACATCGCACAAAACAACAATCTCACTTTTGGTGTGCGAACTACCTTCTTTTTGCCAGTAATGATATTGAACAGTGGTGACTTGCGCTTCAATATCATTGCCATCGCCAATGCTATAAAACACGCTTTCGCCCTCACGCGGTACTCGGCGTTTTTGTTCATCGCCTCGGCGGACTATTTCAGCTTTAATGCTTTTTCCATTTTGATAAGTAAAAACTAATTTCATTGTGGCTCCAGCCCTCTCGGGTCTTAAATCTTAGTGTAAAATACTTTGATATTACTGTGTTTTGAATAGCACTATAATACCTTAAAGTGCCTTTGTTTGTACGGATCGTATAGAAATTTGGCGCGGAATTTACGGCTGATACTGGTCAAAGGGATCAGATTGAGGTAGTCTGTTTTGTCCCATTCTGTCATTTTAATGGCTTGATAGGCAGATTTAGGGAATTTTGAGAGGATTTTGAATGAAACGCAGACATCACCCTGACGATGAAGCAGAAATTAACATCACCCCGATGCTCGACATCGTTTTTATTATGTTGATTTTTTTTATTGTAACCACTTCTTTTGTAAAGGAAAAAGGCCTCGACCTTGCGCGTCCTGAGCAAAGTAAAAACCAGAAGGTCGATAAAGACAAGTTGCCCATAGTCGTTATGATTGATGCAACCAGCGTGATTCGGGTTAGTGGCAGAGTTGTAGAGCCGAATGCGGTGCGCGCAAATCTTGAACGCGAGCATGCGCAAAAACCCGATGCTTTGATGATTTTGGCGATGCACCCTGATGCTCATGCCGAGTCGATGGTGAATGTGCTTGATGGGGCTAATATTGTGGGTATACAAAATGTATCGGTAGCCACCGAAGCTCGCTAGCATAAATTAAGTTTTGTACACCAGAAAAATTTGAAGAATACTTGTTTTGAGCCTAAGCGATAGCTGAGCCCGGCACTATCCATAAGTTAAGTAATAAACCCCCGCCTATTAATAGTACAAACAAACTCAGGGCAAGAATTAATGGCTTGGCCCCCAGGTCCCGGAGTTTATGGAAGTTAGTATCAATACCCAACGCTGCCATCGCCATAGACAAGAACACTAAGTCAGCAGTGACCAGTAATTGATGTAGATTTACTGGAATATCAACCCAGGTGTTGATGGCAGTAACGCCAATAAAGGCAATCACAAACCAGGGAATATAGAGCGGCTGTTTTTCCTCGTTGGCATCGCGCAACCAGATACCCATAATAATCAACAGCGGTGCCAGCATCATGACCCGAACCAGCTTGACCACAACGCCGGTATCAGCAGCTTCCGGACTGACGGCAACACCAGCAGCTACCACCTGGGCAACTTCGTGAATAGTGGAGCCGGCGAATATTCCATACGCGGCATCACCGGATAGTGGTAGCAGAGGGTAAATTATGGGGTAGAGAAACATCGAGATAGTGCCAAATAGCACAACGGTAGCGACGGCCATTGCCACTTGTTGCGAACTGGCTTTGGTCACCGGTGCAGCTGCCAGTACAGCGGCGGCACCGCAAACCGCCGCACCGATTGAAACCATGGCGGCCATCCCACGATCTAGCCCTAGTACTTTGCGGCCGATAAACATTCCCACCAGCATTACCATGATAATTACGGCAATATCTAACCAGACGACCGCCATTCCTAGCTCGGCAATTGCAGTAAAACTGATGTTGAGGCCATACATAGCTATGCCGAGTCGGAGTAACTTGGCCTGAGAAAATTTTAGCCCGGATTCAAGTGGGCCCTGGTGTTTGTGGTAAAAAATGTTTCCGTAAATCATACCCAGCAAAATCGCCAATACCAACGGGCTGAAGCCCAGGGATTGAACAGCAGGAATCTGGGTTAGTCCAAAAGCAACTGCGGTTATCCCGCCCGCAAGCAGCAGGCCGGGCACAAACTGCTTTAAATTCACTGGCGCAGGTCTTCCTGTGAAGGCGCTAATTGCAGATGGTAACCCTGATTTCTTAGGTTATCGAGAACCTGGCTGATATCCTCTCGTACCAAACTGCGGCTGGGGTCTAGCTCAAGCTCCATTGCCAGTGTTGCCGGGGTAAATAATGCCTGCAGTTCTTCTGGAAGGTCGGCATCTTCCCAGCGCGTGGATAGGTAAAGATAAGTATCCGCTTTTTTTTCTGATCGATAAATGTAACAGTGCATTTGTTTCTACTCAAAAGCCTGTTGAACTTCGATAAGCAACTTGTCGAAGTTCAAGCATGGGCGTATCAATCCTTGAGGCCGGGGATTCGCAATACCCGTCCAGGGTAGCTTTTATCAGAACTGGATAACATCAGTTTGTTAGCTTCGAAAATCTGGTGGTACTTGTTCACACTACCATACATCTTACTTACTACTGTTAGTATAATTCAAAGATGGCATGGGCAATCAGGGTTTTCCTGAAGTATTTGATTAAATTGTATTCTTTAAAGATACTGTTATTCCGTTTTCTGGAATGCGATAAACTTAAGCCATAGGTAAAAGACCATAATAGCTTCAGGGTGTAATGATATGAAAGTAGACAACAGGCGCTTAAATTGCAGGAAGGCTCTCCTGGTTATCGGCTTGCAGATTTTATTGTTTTCTTCCGTCGTTGCACAGAGCGGCCAATCGGCCACAGAAAAACACGAACGCCTGAAAGTGGGGCTCGCACTTGGCGGCGGTGGCGCGCGTGGAATCTCTCACATTGGTGTACTCAGAGCGCTTGAAGAGCACAATATTCCTATCGATTGTGTGGTGGGGACATCCATGGGTTCTATTATTGGTGGGCTGTATGCATCCGGGAAGACACCGGATGAAATAGAAACAATCGTTGGGGAAATGGATTGGGGCTTTGCCCTGAGTGATGGTACTCAAAGACGAAACAAGCCCATACATGTGAAGGAACAGCAGCTACGCATCGCGCATGCCGGAAAATTGGGCGTTGGCGGGGAAGTGTTAGGCTTGCCGCTGGGTGCGCTCAGCGGCCAAAATCTGAACCAGGTGCTTTCTAAAATAAATTTGGAAAACCTGGCGGTGCGGAACTTTGATAATTTCCCCCTGCCGTTTCGTGCTGTTGCTACCGACCTGGCTACAGGTGAGGCCTATGTGATCAGTAAGGGTAGTATTTCAGATGCCATGCGTGCCAGCATGTCGGTGCCCGGCTTGTTTGAGCCGGTAGTCATAGATGGCAAGTTGCTCGTGGATGGTGGCCTGGCAAATAATGTACCCGCCAATGTCGCCCGCGAGCTGTGCGGAGATATCGTTATTGCTGTAAGTGTGGGCACAGAATTGATGGGTCAGGACTCTATGACCTCATTACTGGCAATAACCGAGCAAATATCATCTTTTCTCACCTGGGGAAATACGGCCAGGACAATAGCGGCCTTATCTGCCGATGACTTGTTAATTAAACCGGATTTGGGCGAAATCGGTAGTGCCTCATTTTCCATCGGACTGGAGGGTGTCCCTTTAGGTTATGCGGCTGCAAATACCGCTCTGGCCGGGTGGAAAAACACCCAGAAAATGGCAGCTTTGGGGAATCGGCATAACCGCAAGCAAAGAGTGCCGGCCGCACCGATAGTCGCATTTGTTCAATTGGAGAACAACTCTCCATTAAGTGATCAGCTTATTCGTGACCGACTGAGTATTGCCATCGGAAAACCACTCGATCTCACCTTGTTAAATGAGGATATTAACCAGCTTTATGGTCTTGGTTTGTTCGATGCAGTGGATTGGGACTATACCCAAACTGATGCCGGTGAAACCGGGATAAAAATTATCACTTTCCAGAATACGGCCAAGAAAAGCTATATGCAGTTTGGTTTGCAGCTTGAGCATGACAGCAATAGTGACAGCAATTTTACTTTGTCGACAGCTTATATTATGTCGAATATAAATGATCGCGGCGGTAGTCTGCGGCTGGCAGGCTCGCTTGGCGAAAACTCCGGTTTATCCGCAGATATGTATCAACCATTGGACTATAGCGGGCGTTACTTTTTCAATCCAATCGTTGAATACAGAAAGCGAGAAGTTAATATCTTTGATGCGGAGCAAAAAATCGGTGAGCTTGAATTGGGGTCGATAGGTTTTTATCTGGGTGGCGGTATTAATTTTGGTAATGTGGGAGAAATGCGCTTTGGTTACGAGCGCGCCCGCGGTCGCATTGGCGTGCTTAGCGGAGTTTTCGAAAACGCCCCAAAGAAATTTGATTTGGGAGAGCTGACATTCCGTACGGTATATGACAATCTGGACAGTTATTTTTTCCCCCGCTCAGGCACCCGTATAGTTTTCGGTTCACGCTTGGCGGGTCAGAGCCTGGGTTCGACCGATGATTATACCCAACTGGCCTTTTCCGGTATTGGAGCCAGGTCTTGGGGCAAGGGTACTCTTGCCTGGCGGCTACATGCGGGCTATACCTTTGATGATGCCGTGCCGGTTGAGCGGGCCTTTGAGCTGGGCGGGCTTGGGCAGTTATCCGGCCTAGCTACCAATCAGTTGGTGGGTAACCATCTTGGTTTTGCCAGCTTGTCCTGGTATCGCTATCTTGCCGGGATAAAACAGATTTCCGCCTTTGGTGGTGTGTCGCTTGAAGCTGGTAATACCTGGTTATATGAAAAGGATATCGGCTTTGATGATTTAATTTATTCTGGGAGTGTTTTTGTGGGCGCAGATACCCCGATCGGTCCATTATCTTTGGGCTTCGGTATCACCGATAGCGGCAATAGCGCACTGTACCTGTATGTGGGTAATCCCTTTGACTTTACTGACGGGCTGTTGAACCCACGATAATTATTGGTAATTTTTCGGTGATGCGTTTAAGCTTATCATCCCTATTAACTGAAAGAGGTGAAATATGTCTGTAGCAAAAGTAATTGAAATTATGTCCGATTCTGATAAAAGCTTTGAAGATGCCATGCAAAAAGGTCTGAAAAAAGCGCATAAGTCATTAAACAATGTTCGTGGTGCTTGGATCGAAGGTCAGAAAGTAATTTGTGATGCAGAAGGAAATATCACAGAGTATCGGGTACAAATGAAAGTAACATTTATCCTCGGCTAATTTCTACCTATAAGACTTAAAAGGCATGCACTAAAAGCATGCCTTTTTTATTGGAGTCCTAAATGTTCGGTAAATTCAAGCGCTGGCGAAAACAACAAATCACTCAAGGTGAGCCTATCAATAATGCCCTTTGGGCTCGAACCTTGGCGCGTGCGCCGGTACTTGAGTCGCTAAGCCATGAAGAATCGGAAAGGTTACGCCAACGGACGATACTTTTTCTACACGAGAAATCCTTTACCGGCGCCGCAGGCATGGTGCTGGATCGGCCCATGCAATTACATATGAGTGCCTTGGCTTGCCTGCTAATACTCAATCTCAACATCGATTACTATGCAGGTTGGCATGAGGTAATAGTCTATCCGGGTGCTTTTGTTACCGGGCGCCCACGGGTAGATGAAAATGGACTGGTGCATTCGGGTGATCAAAGTCTTGGCGGAGAAGCCTGGGGTCGCGGCCCGTTAATTTTGTCCTGGGAGAATGCACGGCCGGGGGCACATATTCATGGTGAGGGTTCGAATGTAGTTATCCATGAATTTGCGCACAAGCTGGATATGCTCAATGGTGCTAACGCGAATGGAATGCCGCCTTTGCATAGTTCAATGAAACGCCAACAATGGACTGATACACTGGCAGCGGCTTATAAGAAACTCAAACGCCAATTAAAACAGGGCAGACAGCCGTGGATAGATCCTTATGCGGCAACCAATCCGGCGGAGTTTTTTGCCGTAATCAGCGAACACTTTTTTGAAAGACCGCTATGGTTTAAGCGTCAGGAAAGTGAGCTGTATCAACAGTTGGCGCAATTTTATCGTCAGGATCCTGCCGCAAGATTCAGTGCCTGATTATTCATAACGGCGATTTTTATGCTCGATCCAGCCGCCTTCGCGTCGGCCTTTAGGGTCGTGGTGGGTCCAGTGAAGTACCCCGCCTTTTTCGGTCCACTCATATTCACCCCGCAGGCGAATACTGTCACCTTGGCGTAAGGGTACTCGCTCTGCAAGGTCTATATTGTGCGCAACCAACACCGTTAGTCCTGGTTCAATATTCAGAATGAAGCGTTGATGGCGACTGCCGACATTATCATCTTTAAGAACATGCTTAACCTCGCCCACAGCCACTAACCAAACATCAGATCGGCGCTGGCGTACGGCCTCCAGTAGGACCTGGTTATTGGTTCCCCGGCTTTCGCTTGGCTCGATTCCGGTATTGTTATTATCTTGAAAATACTGCCAGCCAAACCAGGCAATAACAAACACAAAAATTAGATTGCGAAGCCTCGAATTCGTTTTGGGATTTATTCTCATGGCCTACCTTCGGAACGGCCGCCAACCCCAGTGCCAGAGCAAAATGGCCCCAAAAAGCATGCCGCCCAGATGGGCAAAATACGCTACATTTGAAGCGCTGGAGGAAAACCCAAGGAATAACTGCAGCGCACCATAAATAATCACAAACCAGCGCGCTTGTATTGGAACAGGTGGGATTAGTAACATAATACGGTTGCGCGGCCACATGGCGCCATAGGCCAATAACAGCCCGAAAACAGCACCAGATGCACCCAGTGTTAGCACCGGCGGGGCGCGTGCCCAAGTGACGCCTAATTTAATCAGCCCAGCACCGATCAGGCAGGTGAAATAATAGGTAGCAAAGCGTTTTCTACCCCAATACTGCTCCAAGGGTAAGCCGAACATATACAGCGCAAACATATTGAAAAATAGATGCGTGGTTGAGCCGTGTAAAAACCCGTAAGTCAGTAACTGCCATATCTGGAAAGACGGATAATTTCCGCCGTTAGAGTAGTAAGCCTCCGGCGCACCTAGCGACCAAAGTGCCATATGTGTTTCTAGATAAAATTGTGTCGCGCTGCCCTGCAACAAAAAAATAATGACATTGGCGCCAAGGATCAGCCAGGTCAGGGGCATGGTTTGTAGATTAAATGAGTTTTTTTGCATGGTGTTAAAAGCATCAACCCATAACAGCTTGGCTGCTATGGGTTGATTTTATCCGCTGGCTTAATTAATTGACTATTTGATCGACTAATTGATCGGTTTATTGAGCAGGTGTCAGCTTGGTACTGCTGCCAGCTTTATACGGGTATTGTGCCATGATGGCAACAACAACCTGGCCTATGGAGGCTTTTAGATCGGCAGATTTCTTATCATTTACCCGACCAACGGCAACGCCTTCCCATGCCAGTTGTTTTTTGTTGGCATCTACTAGATCAACATTTACGGTGCCCTCTGTATATTGGCTGACATTAGTAGTGTTGTAGCTATACCCAGCATAGGTACCATAATGGCCACCACGATAGCCGTAGTAACCGGGGTAGCCCCTGCCGCCACCAACACCAATACCATAAGAGGGGGAGCTGCTGACTTTGAGTTTTTCCGAGAGATTGGCGTTGAAGTTGACTAGTAAATCAGGGTTTTGGGTAGTATACACATAGCCGCGTTGGTTCATTTCGCGACGCAAAGAATCTTTGAAATGCTGGGTGACAAGGGTGGTGTACTTTTTGTCATCGGTGGCATATTCATCAAAAAACCCATAAGTTTTAAACTGAGAAAAATCTGCATTAGGGTCACTGTCGCTGCGAAGGTCCGGGGTAGAGGTACACGCGGCTAAAAACAGGGCGATTAAAACAATCAGGAAAATATTTTTCATTAACTTCGGGCCTTTGTTGGTAATAGTTGCAGTCTAAAATCTCTGAAGGGTGGCAGCTTAAACGCCTGCTTAGCCATATATCAGAGCCTCTTTAAATCAGTTGGCTCACTTTATCCCTGTAACAGGGTCTATTAATTATATACTAGTCGGCTATTATCATTCTATCTGCTACATAAGGATATGAAAAAGGCGATATGAAAAAAACATGAAAAAAAACATGAAAAAAATTGAATGCATTACCGTTTATGCCTCCGCCTCCAGCGCGTTAGCACCGGTATATAACCAGGCAGCTACTGAGCTAGGTGGCGTGATTGCGCGGATGAGCTGCGATATTGTTTATGGTGGTGGCGGTATTGGCCTGATGGGTAAGTTAGCTGATGGAGCCTTACAACAGGGTGGGCGTGTTTATGGCATTATTCCGGGCTTTCTGGATGGTTTGGAACAGGGCCATACCAAGCTTACCAGCCAACAGGTGGTAACTAGCATGCGTATCCGTAAAGAAATAATGCTCGACCGGGGCGATGCGGTGGTTGCCCTGCCTGGTGGTTCAGGTACATTTGAAGAACTCTTTGAGGCGTTAACCCTAAAACGACTGGGGAAATATCTGGGGCCGATAATTTTGATCAATACGAATAAATATTATGATGGTTTAATTCGCTTTCTGGAACAATCGGTACGCGAGGGATTTATGGACACGCAGCACCTGCAAATGTGGTCGGTGATTGACGCCCCGGCTGAGTTGGAGGCAGCGCTTAAAAATGCCGCACCTTGGAGTGAAGATGCGATATCATTTGCAGCCAAGGATACGAGGCGACGGCATGAACAATAACCACTCAAATAAATCTGATAATCAAGCCCCCCAAGGCTACCGGGTTGTACCTGCAGCCACAGGTAAGCTCTGGCTAGAAGAGGCTTGGCAGTTTTTCCGCAGACAGACCCGGGTGCTAATGTTTGCCGTTTTGCTATTGGTGTTTATTTGGTCGTTATCCAGCGTGCCGGTGTTAGGTATGGTCATCAGTATTCTCAGCCCGATTTTTACTGCCGGACTATTACTGGGGATTCGCGCGGGCTTCATCAAGCCGCCGGCTCGTATCAATCTGCTGGATGCCTGGCAATTACCTGAGGTTCGGAAAGAGTTGGTTTTTTTAGGGCTGGCACTGACCCTAATAGGCTTACTTATTAATCATCTGCTAGGGTCTGACTTGGCTAAGTTGGATGAGATGCGGTTGGTGATGGCCAGTGGCACAGTTCCGGAAATCCCGATGGAGGCGCTGCAGCGGGTGCTTTTGTTTTCTTTGGCGAGCATCGTAATTATTGGTTTCTGCACCTGGTTTGCATTACCCGAAATAGTTTATCGTGGCAGACCGGCCTTATCGGCGGTACTCCTGAGCTTGCAAGCTACGCTGGCTAACTGGCGCGCACTCAGTGTTTTAGGCCTCTGGTTGATGCTGCTCTGGGTGACTGTAGTTTTTGTTGTGTCAATTGTTAGTGCGGTGTTATTGACTATGCTGGGTTCCAGTCTTATCGGGACTTTTATTGCATCTTTACCGGTATTAGTCGTGTCGTTGGGGCTGATGGCGTTGATGTATGTGGTCCAGTATGTTTGTTGGCGAGATATTTTTGCCGACCCGGCAGAGGAAAGCCCATCATCAGGGGAGGATACACAAATTGATCATAACCAAGACGATGAAAATACCCGGGTTATTATTTAGCTAATCTTTGCTCGCTCTTTAAGATGCTACTGTGGAGTCTTTGGTTTCTTCCGGTTGGCGGATAAGAATTCGTGAGAGGATTATCCCAACTTCAAATAACAGCCACATTGGTATGGCCAATAGAGTTTGTGAAATGATATCAGGGGGTGTCAGCAGCATACCTAGCGCAAAAGCACCAACAATCACATAACCGCGTTTTGCGGCGAGTTTGTCGGGTGTGGTAACCCGCAAGGCAACCAGAATAATGGTAGCTACCGGAACTTCAAAAACCAACCCGAAGGCAAGGAAAAGCGTGAGTACAAAATCCAGGTAACGGGAAATATCGGTCATTACCGAAACCCCTTCCGGTGCCACTCTGGCAAAAAAGCCGAACATTAACGGAAACACCACAAAATACGCAAACGCACAACCAGCGTAAAATAATATACAGGCGGAGAACAGTAATGGCCGAGTGATGTGTTTTTCTTTCTGGTACAAGCCGGGTGCAACAAAGGCCCAAAGCTGATAGATAATTACCGGGATAGAGATCAGTAAAGCCAGCATCAAAGTAAGTTTGAATGGTGCCAGAAAGGGTGAGGCAACATCAATAGCTACCATCTGTGAGCCTTCGGGCTGATGTGCAAGTAAAGGTGCGGAGAGTATTGTGTAGAGTTCGCCCGAAAAGGGTAGCAGCACTACCAGTACCACAAGGACAGCCAAGGATGCTTTCAGCAACCGCGACCGCAACTCGACAAGATGACCTACAAAGGTCATTTCTACAGCTTCTTCAGCTGGGCTCTGCGGGTCTTTGACAGGTTCAGTCATTGTCGTTTGTCGGGGTGTTGGCTATTGGTTTGCTACGGGGTGTTGCAGGCTTTTCATTCGTGGGTTTCGACTCGGGCTCATCTACTATAAAAGGAACTTCAGCCTCAAGGGTCTTTTTTAAATCTTCACCGACACTTTTAGTTTGCTCCTGCACCTCACTGAGGGCTTTACGCAATTCATCAGCATCCAGTTCAGCTTCAATCGATTGTTTTACATTGCCCCAGGCGCTGCGTGCTTTACGCAGGTATAGCCCCAGGGTGCGGGCGACACGCGGCAATCGCTCGGGACCCAAGACTAACAGCCCAATCAGCATTAACAGGGCGAGTTCGGTAAAGCCGATATCGAACATCTATGTTGTAATCCTGGGCTATTTATCGTTTTTAGAATCTGCGCCAGTACGCTTCTGAACGGAGTCAGCATTGTCCTGTTGGTCGGCTGAGAGTTGTTCGCTGGGCTTTTCATCAGTTTCTTTGCTGGCCATGCCTTCACGGAAGCCTTTAATCGCACCGCCTAGGTCGCTGCCAGCATTGCGTAAGCGCTTGGTGCCAAATATTACTAGCACAATAACCAATAAAATTAATAATTGCCAGACACTAATGCCACCCATGTTTTTTCTCCAATAGATTAGGTGTGTGATTATACCGCTAAATTCTCACCCAAGTTTATCGCACCTGTGAGGGTGAGTCATGGTTTGTGATAAGTATTTTCAGGGAATTAAAGTAAAATACAAAACCAATTAGCTGTAAAGAAAGTCTTACTCGGTTTTGAATCGAATATTCAAGCCACCGACAATCAAAAGCACCAATGCCATCAATAGGATAGAGAGTGGGTTCAGAACCGGGATAGGTACTGCGTTATTTCCACTGTTGTTGCCGGTTGGTGCGCAGCCCATAGGGCCGGTAATGGCTAGGCTTTCAAAGCCAATTACAGCTACCTCGGAAATTGCCTCGGCTATGCCTGTGGCCGGATCAATTTTCAGGACCTGTGAAGGAAAGTCTACATTGTTCGTAAGATTGAAGCGATCTGTTATTGCCCAAAGCTGACCTTCTTCATCAAAGGCCAAACCAGCATTTCGGTAAAGCTTAACCGCATTTCCTAAGGCACCGATTAATGTAGCCGCACCCGTTTCGACATCTATTGCATAAAGACTCGGTGTTAGCGACGAATCTGCGAACCTACCATGGCTGAGCCCATAAACTTTGTCGCCCCAGGCTGCCAAGGCAGTAATAGAGGCGCCTAGACCTGGGCTATTAGTAACGCCAGTGGCAAGGCCAGTTTCGTCATTTACTTGATATAGGGTCTGATTAATATCCGATGACATGAATAACAGCCCTTCACAGGTAAATGTTAAGCCGAAATCAGTAGCCACTTGCCCGAGTTGTAAAGATAGAGGATTACCAGTAACAGATGCACCAATTCCCGTGGTGGTGCTAATGGTCAACAATGTTTCATCCCCATCATCGACCCCATATAAAGTCCCGTCCGGACCAAAAGCCAGACCTTCAATATCGGAGAAAGATCCGAGTGAAGGCTTATTTAGCCGAACCTTCTCAAGAGCAGTTACCTCGCCGGTAGCTAGGTCGATTCGATGTAAACGATCCGAAGTATCACGGTTTACTCCATTGGAGTTGACAGAGTAGGCAATCGGTGCAGCCGTAACCGACCCCGCTGAAAAAATCAGCAACAATGTTAAAATTAAATGACGCACGATTTGTTGGCACTCCCTGTAACGGTACTTGCAGAGATCTTTTATTGCATTGATATCAGTGAGCTATTCTAGCAGAAAAAACCACAAAAAACATGGTGTTAGCTGATTGTGTTAAATGGTTTTCCGATTCTGCTACTGCTTGTTGTATGAATGCTACAAAAATAGTTAGTTAGGCTAATAGTGATTATTGCCAGACGAGCCTTGTTAGGTAGAAGAACAAAGAAGATATTTCTGTTTCGTCTATACTAGCCATTCTAAGGATCAGTTAAACACCCGCGCTGTTGTATTTAAGCAACGAGAGAATAAATTTTGCCAAAATCTGCACAAATCGATCAAATCCCCAATAAATCAGGAAAAAACCATCCCGCAAGCAGTGCAGTCGTATTGGTAAATCTGGGCACCCCGGCGCAGTTGGGTAAAAAATCGGTGCGTAAATTTCTGGCAGAATTCCTTTCTGATCCACGAGTGGTCAGTTTGCCGCGCTGGCTCTGGTTAACGATCCTGTATTTGCTGATATTGCCTTTTCGAAGCAGTAAGACGCTGGAAATGTATCGGCAGGTGTGGATGCCAGAGGGTTCACCCTTACGGGTCTTTTCAAGCCGTTTGGTGGCAAAAGTTGACGGCCAACTGCCGCAACACAAGGTGAAGCTAGCGATGCGCTACGGTGAACCTTCGGTGAGTTCGGTGCTAGAAGAATTTGCTCGCGACGGGATTGACGATATCACTGTTATGCCGTTATATCCGCAGTATTCCACCACCACCTCAGCCTCAGTTTTTGACGCGGTAGATAATTTTTACAACACTCGGCAGCAGCCATCACGGTTGAATTTAATTGAAAAATATTATCATCAAAGCAGCTGGCAGCAGGCGATAGCGGACTCTATTACTGATTGGCAGGCGCAGCAGGGCCAGCCTGAGCTACTGGTTTTTTCATTCCATGGCCTGCCGCAGCTACTGGATCGTCGTGGCGACCCTTATCGCCAGCAATGTGAGGCCTCCGTTGCTGGTATCGTCAAACACCTCGGTATTTCAGCCGACCAATATCTACTCTGTTACCAATCCCGTTTCGGTCGGGCCGCTTGGTTACAACCCTACCTTGAGCCTGAATTACAACGGCTCGCAGCTGAAGGCGTTCGCCGACTCCAAGTTGTTTGCCCCTGTTTTGCAGTCGATGGCATAGAAACTCTGGAAGAAATAGCGATTCGAGCAAAACGGGTGTTTCTTGAAGCCGGAGGCGAATCTCTGCAATATATTCCCGCACTGAACGATAGTGACAGGCACGCAACAGTTCTATCTGAAATAGTTGAAAAGGGTGGGGTTCAGCTGGGTTGATTAAGGCTTAAAAAGGTAGCTATGGGTGCTATTGAATTAAGCTTTTATCCTATTGTAATTCATCATTATTATATATTTTAGGTGGGGTATCTCTCTAAATAGTTACTACATAATCACAATGCTATGCCCATGTGTTACGAACTATTTTGTTGGTGATTGGTGATTTGACTTGTAGTTGTCTCGTTTAGAATTTTTACGCCATATTTCTCTGTGGACTTGAGTTGCGCCTGGCTTATTGGGGTCGAAAATCCTCTACTGTAATGTAGAAATATGGTAAGCTTTACATGTAAAGTTTATAGAGCATAGCAAATAGACTATCCCGCAAAGCTAAACACATTTGCGGTACGGAGGAAATAATGACTGAATACAGTTCGCTTGGGCATATGCCTCGAGCTCCGCTTGTCTATACGCTGGCCATGGTGGAATATGGGAGAATTCCCATGATGGAAGAGTATGCACCGCAGATTATGGAAGAATTGCGTACTGACTATCCAGATATTAATGAGTTTGAGATTCGGGCACTCAAAATTAATCTGAACACAGAGTCAGGGAAGGCATCGGCTGAAGAAGAAATTAAAAAACAGTGGCGACTGAATTCATCGGATGGTGATTTTGGGGTGGTTTTTGGAGAGGACCGAGTTGTTTTTCAGACTGCCACATATGAGCATTTTCCCAAATTTGCAGAGCGAATTTCTGTGATACTAAATGTTATTGCACAATTTGCGAAAATATCACACACACAAAACATTGGGATTCGTTATATTGATAATATTTATCCAATTGATGGTATACAGCTACCGGAGTTGATTGGACCGGGTTATTTAAATCCTGAGTTTAACTTAGATTTACAGCCTCTAACCTCTCGGGTGGAATATGTATACGCATCTACAATAGGGGAGTTGTATGTGCGCTGTTACAGTCTTCGAAACCACCCAGGTGTACCGCAAGATATACTTCCGTTGGTTGAGCAGTTGAGTTCTGCTCAGGCATTGACTATGCCTGTATCAAAGCCATTTATTTTGGTTGATACAGATCATGTATATATGCCTAGGAATCTTGAAGATTTCGACTTGGATGCTGTTGTGGAAAAGCTTGATGGGTTGCACCAGCAGTCCTCATTGGCGTTTCGTATATTGGCAACTCCTAAGGCCTTAAATGCTTGGAGAAAAAAGGATGAATAGTATGGAATCAAAGCCAAATGAACAGATTACTTATGCTGGTCTCATGCTGGTGGCGTTCGTTACTCCGTTTGGTGTAGCCGCTGGAACGGGCGGCTATCCGCAAGCAGCGAGCTACTACACAACCGGTAATTCGAGTTTTGTTATAGTCTCTGCGCCACTAGATTTTCAATCACCGGATCAAGTTGAGCTCAATGCATTCTTTGGTCGTGTTAATGACTTATTTGAGACTTATGGTTTGGGTAAGGATCAGTTGGCACATATTTTGGCTGTTAGCAGGCCGACAGTTTATTCGTGGCTCGATAAGCAACCAAAGCGAGTAAGTGATAAGCACATGGACCGGGTAATGTGTTTACAACAAGTATTAAATGATTTTATTCCAGCGCACCTTAGAGTTTATTTGGGGGGGTTTTTACGTCACAAACTGAATTTAGAATCCAGCAAACTCATGGATAACTTATCTGAAAAAGAGTTAGCTATTGAGGTGGTTAAATCTAGTTTGGTATCGGTTGAATTCGGCCTAGAGGGTATGCTGAGATCTGCCAAGCTTAGTTCTGCGCTTGCTGATAAAGCCCCTTATACCTAACTGAAGCATAAACGATAATGAGTGCTGACCTTATGGACCGTTGCCAGATCTTAGAAAATGGTTGGGGCCTGGGGCAGTGTTTTACCAGTGATTCTGCACCAACACTAGCTAGCAGTATCGATTCCAGCCAGCAAATAGAGAATGCAATTTATATAGCGGTTACGCATGATTGTTCAGTTGTTAATCAGCGTTTAGCTGTAGAGCCAGTCCTTGAGTATTTTGTTGCACTACCGGTTGATACCCCGCCTAATGGAATGCTCAGCCATGCGCGTAATATTCGGAAATTGCATGTACCTATCTTAGTGAATGACATCGAGCAGTTTTTTGAACTCAGTATGGGATTACGAGGGTTTGTCAGCAGGCAAAGTTTAGAAATATGTAAAACAGATGATAATTACCAATTATCCATAGAAAGTAAAGCGACCCTCATACGGTGGATAGCCAACCGTTACACTACTCAGACATTTCCAGATGAGTTTAATAGGCGCATACAGCCCCTAATAGATGGCAAAAAGCCTCCACTAAAGCGTTTGCTAGAATCTCCAGTTGGGGAGGTATGCGCATCCATTTATCTTCGTTTGACACCAGACTCAATAGATCAAGAGCTTGCAGATTCATATGCCTTAGAAGTGCTCTTGTTATTCCGGGACGAGGATGCAAAAAAAATTGGCTATCCTGCTATGGATGACTTTGGCAATGAAATAGCTGATTGCATACAGGCTGTGGAGGGTATTACCCCTGTAAATGTTACTGCACTGTCAGAAAAAGCAGCTTCATACCATGATGTTGTTAAGATGCAGCGCTGGCAGTTGGACTATATTAGTCTACGTGAACCTGGACGGGCTGCAATACTGCGAGTTGAACAGAGCTAAGTAAAGTAAACGAAGTGATAGCAGTGTTTAATAAAAAGGAAGAACGTTCGGATTGACATAAGTCTGGTGGTTCTTTGGTGTTTTAGGTTATATCGTTCTTAGGGAGGTAGAATGATGGGCGAATTAAAATTGCATTTTATCTGGCTTTTTGTTGCGTCTTTATTCTTAGTAGCGTGCATGTAGTGATTAGCTTGACCGGCGGCGGTTCAATGATGCGGTCAAAGCCCAGGGTCGGAATAAAAAACGCGGCAAGGCACATCGGGGCTTATCGTTAATCCGGCGGTTGTATCGGGTTGAAACCCTGGCGCGCAAATTGATGGCAGAAGACCGCTACGCCAAACGCCAGCAACAGGCGGTGCCGATCATAAAAGAAATTCGCAGCTGGCTGGAGGACACCCTGCCGCAGATACCGCTATCGAGTGCTACCGGCAAGGCACTGAGCTATCTGTACAGTGAATGGGATCATCTAACCCGCTACCTGAAAGATGGCCGCTTGGAGATCGACACCAAAAGTAGGCGCTTTATCGATTTAAGTGTCTTTTAAGTTAGATGGGTCAAGGCATTATTGAATCGCAGATATGACAAAGGCCCCTCTCGGAGCCTTAAACTCAGCACGGTTACTAATTTAGCACGCCCCATTATTGGCGGCGTAAGAACAACAACAGGTCTATGGTTTTTAACCATCTCAGGCTCTTTGAAGCCTTGAGAAAAGTCGCATACTAGAATTTGGCCTAGTCGAGGATGAAAGGTAATTGCCACTTATAATAAATCCTTGTGTCGTTATTTTTAATAAATGGAGTTTAACACCACTCATAGGCAGCTCTGCTGTCATGCTGCTTTCGGTCAATGTCCTTTGTCCTTTCGGCGTAAATAAATTTGCGAGACTAAATAAATATCGAATAACCCCGGCTTTTGGGTCTTGGAGATTTCCGTAATGGTGGCTATGGGTGGACTTGAACCACCGACCTCAGCATTATGAATGCCGCGCTCTAACCAGCTGAGCTACATAGCCTTGTTTTAGAAACCTTGGTGGTTTCTCTAAATCGCCCCGAAAAAGAATCAGGGCGCGAGATTGTCTACATTTGGCCGCTAAATGTCAAGTCTGACGCGGTTTTATTTCAAAATCGGTACGCAAATGCTTTAAAGAACATTTCTTCAAATTCAGGCATGGTGAATGTGTGATTTTGCGGTCCCTGGTGGCGTATTTTTATTGAGCCTAGCAATGAGCCCATACGGCAGGAAGTTGGCAGGTCCATATTGTTGAGCAGGCCGTAGATTAGGCCGGCCCGATAGGCATCACCGCAGCCGGTTGGATCGATCACTTTATTGACTTTTGGTGTGCTGATGATGGTGCTGTCTTCGCGGGTGTAGATAGTGGAGCCTTTAGCTCCATGGGTAACAATGTAGGCATCCAGTTGTGTGGCGATTTGCTTAGCACTTAAGCCGGTTCTTTCCTGCACAACCTCAGCTTCGTAGTCGTTGACGATTACCCATTGGGCGCGGTCAATAAATGTTTTTAAATCATCCCCTTGGAACAGCGGCATTGCCTGGCCAAGATCGAAAATATGCGGAATTCCGCGTTCGGCAAACTGCAGGCTATGCTGAATCATTCCCTCACGGCTGTCGGGGCCTACAAGGCCAATAGAAATGTCATCACCCACTTCGAGTATTCGGTTGCGGGTGCTGAACATCATGGCGCCGGGATGAAAAGCGGTGATTTGGTTGTCGTCCAGGTCAGTGGTGATAAATGCCTGAGGGGTGAACTGGTCTTCAATTACCTGAACATAATCTAGTGGTATACCCAGTTTTTCAAAGCGTTCCCGATACGGGGTGAAATCCTCGCCTACGGTTGCCATTGGGTAGGCCTTGCTACCCAAAAGATTCAGATTGTAGGCGATATTACCGGCAACTCCACCAAATTCGCGTCGCATTTCTGGCACCAGAAAGGCAACATTCAGCATGTGCACCTTATCGGGAAGTATGTGTTCTTTGAAACGGTCGGGAAACACCATGATGGTGTCATAGGCGAGTGAACCGCAAATAAGTGCAGACATAGCTTGAAATCCTGAATGTTGGGTTTTAGGCAACCGCCTCTGCCAGTGTGACTGTTCGATCCAAATCGAGGTCTATGTTGATGCAGGTTTGTGACGGAAATAAATTCTACCGCCATTTTAGCGCAGATGTCGCTTGTAGGTGTTGGTTTTGAGAAAATATTATTGATATGAGAACGATTGATTAGTATGTAATTGCCTAGATTTCGTGGTATTTATTTGTGGAATCGGGTTATTTTGTAAAATCTTCGTTAAAGCTTGAAAATAGTTGGTTTCGAGCTTGCTAATACTGGTCAATAACTGCTAAATTAAGGCTCTTTTTACAGCGGTTTCTTCTGATGATATTTAAAAGCCTACGCGGAATGTTTTCCAACGACCTTTCCATCGACCTTGGAACCGCCAATACTTTGATATTTGTGCGCGGTCAGGGTGTGGTTTTAAATGAGCCATCAGTGGTCGCTACTCGTGGTGTACGCGGGATTGGCACTCCGCAGGTGGTTGCAGCTGTAGGTACCGAGGCTAAAAACATGCTTGGCCGTACCCCCGGTAATATACATACAGTCAGACCACTGAAAGATGGTGTTATTGCTGATTTTGATATGACTGAGGCAATGCTTCAGCACTTTATTCGAAAAGTTCACAGCTCCAAGTTTTTACGTCCCAGCCCCCGTGTGCTGGTATGTGTGCCTTGTGGCTCTACTCAGGTTGAGCGTAAGGCCATTAAAGAGTCGGCAGAAGGCGCGGGCGCACGCGAAGTGTTTCTTATCGAAGAGCCTATGGCGGCGGCAATTGGTGCCGGAATCGCAGTGAATGAGGCGCGCGGCTCCATGGTTTTGGATATTGGTGGTGGCACTACTGAAATTGCCGTGATCTCCCTTAATGGACTGGTTTATGCAAATTCCATCCGCACCGGTGGTGATCAGTTTGATGCAGATATCATAAATTATGTACGGCGTAACTATGGCACGCTGATAGGTGAAACAACCGCAGAAAGAATCAAAATGGAAGTTGGTTGCGCTGCACCTATGGATGAAATCAAAGAAATTCAAGTTTCTGGGCGTAACCTGGCTGAAGGTATACCCAAGCGCTTCACAATTAGCAGTAACGAGATTATGGATGCCTTAAGTGAGTCACTGCATACCATTTTAGGGGCTGTAAAAGTAGCGCTTGAGCAAACCCCGCCGGAATTATGTGCAGATGTAGCTGAAACCGGTATCGTCATGACGGGCGGCGGTGCGCTATTGTATGGTCTGGATCAGATGATCTCCGAAGAAACCGGCTTGCCGGTTGTAGCTGCCGAAGACCCGTTAACCTGCGTTGCCAGAGGCGGTGGCAGGGCACTGGAATTAATGGATCAAAATCGTGGAGATTTTTTCTCACTCTAACCCGATGCCAGCAAGCGCTAGCCTAAAGTTGATACCAACAGGGAGGTTGCTACTATGCCTCCGTCAATAAATCGAAATTCTCCCAGCCTGTTCACCCGCAATGGCTTTTCAACTGCCAGATTGATGGCATATTGCTTTGCGGCTGTGTTGTTGATGGCGTTGGATCAACGGGGTGCATATAACCAAAAAGTTCGAGCATCGCTTGCCACTCTGGTATCACCGGTGCAGATGTTAGTTAGTCTGCCGGTTGAAATGTTTGAGGCGATCGGCGAGAACTTAACTGACAGAAAAAACCTGCACGCTAACAATCAAAATCTGGAGGATCGCCTGTTACGCCAGCAGGTTAAGCTAAGCCGATTGAATGCACTTGAAGATGAAACTCGGCGATTACGCTCCCTGTTGGGCGCGCGCAGTGGTTTGCGGGTCAACACCCTGGTGGCAGAATTGCTGCATATAGATTTAGACCCTTACTCACACAAGGTTATTGTCGATCGGGGACAAAATGATGGTGTCTTTGCTGGCATGGTTGTTCTGGATGCGGGTGGGGTGATGGGCCAAGTGGCCATCGCCAGCCCGGAAACGGCTGAAATCATTCTAATTTCTGATCCGGATCATGCCCTGCCAGTACAAGTAGCGCGCACAGGAATGCGCTCGATTGCCTTTGGAACTGGTGATACATCTATCTTGATGTTGCCCAATGTGTCAATTAATGCTGATATTAAACAGGGTGATCTATTACAGACCTCCGGGATGGGGCAGCTATTTCCAGCGGGATATTCTGTTGCCCGGGTGATGTCTGTAGAGCGAAGCCCGGGGCATCCTTTTGCCCGCGTGTGGGCGCGACCATTGGCACAACTGGATCGGGCCCGCGAAGTATTGGTATTGTTTCCCGAAAAAAAGACCGAAAAACCCACGGAAGGCAACACGGTAGACAGCGCGGAAGACGACACTGAATCCGCAGCCTTACCAAGTGCAGACCCGAACCCCCCAGAAACCGATACAAGCGCTGGGAGTGATAACCGATGAATGCTCCGCGCGAGAAGCAAAACTTGTTTTATCTGTTGCTAGGTCTGGGCCTACTGCTAACTTTATTGCCTCTGCCTGATAATTTGGAGGCTTTTCGTCCGCCGTGGGTTTCCTTGTTGCTGATCTATATGTCATTACAGGGCTCGCGGCCTGTCAGTCTTGGTTTTGTGTTTTTACTGGGTTTGTTGGCAGACATTTTATTGTCCAGCCTAATCGGTTTACACGCACTGCAGTGGGTAGTGTTGATGTTTCTGATGGCCAAATTCTCGTCCAGAATTCGGTTCTCCTCGCCTTTGCGACAAATGCTGACGGTTTTCTTATTGTTGCTGAATGAACGCTTTATTCTGCTCTGGGTTTTATTATTACGCGGTGAGCACGGCCTCGGCTTTTACTTATGGGTGCCGGCGATTATAGGCGCACTGATATGGCCCATAATGTTTGTTTTCCTCAGCAGGCTGCGCCAGCTGAGCCAGCGAAACTAACAAAGCATGGCGGGCTACCATCACATTAAAGATGAGCATGCGGAAAAATCATTATTCCGCTCCCGCGCGATGTTTGCCTTTTTTCTCATTCTTTTAGCGCTAGTCTTGTTAGCCCTGCGTTTTACTTACCTGCAGGTTTGGAAGCATGGCTCTTTTCAGGCACAGGCAGATAAAAATCGGATTCGGGTGCAGGTTGTAGCGCCCAGTCGCGGCATGATTTATGACCGTAATGGGGTGTTGTTGGCAGAAAATAAACCCGCCTACCGATTAGAAATTACTGCAGAAAGGCTAGCTCGTCCCAAAGTTTCGGGGAAAAGGATTTCCCGGCAGGCAGCACTCGAAATCACCCTAGCTGAGCTGGAAAAATTAATCGTCATTACCCCAACTCAACGCCATCGATTTTTGCGTAAGATTCAACAAGTGAAAGCATTTCGCCCGGTATCCTTGCGCTTGTCGTTAAGCGAGCAGGAGGTCAGTCGGGTAGCGGTAAACCGACACCGGCTTCCCGGGGTGGAAATTACCCCTTATCTCACTCGTTACTATCCCGGTGGCGACGCTATGACGCATTTAACCGGCTATGTAGGTCGGATTGATGAAGGTGATTTAAAACAACTTGACCAGGATAATTATCTAGACAATACCCATATCGGCAAAACAGGGGTTGAGAATTACCGTGAAGCGCTGTTACACGGCCAAAGTGGATTTCAGAAAATTGAAACCAACGCCCAGGGCCGGGTATTGCGCGTGCTCGAAAAAAAGGACCCTGAAGCCGGACAGGACTTAATTCTGACGATTGATTCCCGCCTGCAGTTGGCGGCCTGGGAAGCGCTGGGAGATTATTCTGGTTCAGTGGTTGCCATCGATCCGAACAATGGTGATGTTTTAGCAATGGTGAGCAAACCGGGCTTTGATGCAAACCTATTTGTGAATGGCATTACCCAGTCGGATTACAGCCGAATTCTTAATGCGCCTGATCGCCCACTGTTTAACCGAGCATTGAAGGGTGGTTATGAGCCGGGCTCTACTTTTAAACCCTTTGTTGCCCTTGCCGGGCTTGAGGGGGGCGCGGTAAGTGTTGATACGCGGATATTTTCGTCCGGGGAATATTACCTACCAAAAGTTTCCCGCCCCTATGGTGATTGGAAAAAAGGTGGACATGGCTGGGTAACTGTTCGTGGGGCATTGACCCAGTCAGTGAATACTTATTTTTATGAACTGGGGTACAAATTGGGTATTGATGCAATGCACGATTACATCCAGATGTTCGGTT
>JAKITM010000015.1 GCA_021648045.1 Lysobacterales bacterium | reverse complement strand
TTTGAGGGGTTACCGGCTACTTGCCGATGTTATCAGAGGCGTGAAATTTAAGGACGGAAAAGAAGTTATACAAGATCAATTGCAGGAGACGGCTTAAACGGCCATACACCAGATTTGACTATAGCTCTATTATTTTGCTAACTAGAGGAGGAATAAATAGACAGAAATATCCCTAGATAAAACCGGTATATTCCTACTTAAGCGAGGGTAAGCCGTTGATATTATGTTTTCTGGAGGTGGTTTAATCTGGATATACAGAATAGGGGTGGGATATGTCAAAACTAATAAATGAAGTCAGAAATACAATGCGGGTGCATCACAATGCAATAAAAACAGAGGGTAACTCGGGGACAGTTGCCTTAGTAGAAGCATTCCCGATTTTGCCACAAGCGAAAGTCAGGGGTTGTTGACAGAGCAGTATTTAGTCAAATAGCACAAAGGCATCACTCTTTAGAAGTGCAGACATGACCAGAGCCAGTATTTCAATTTCTCCACCCAATGATGAGTGGATACAGTCGCAGATTAACAGTGAAGAGTTTTCAAGCCGGAGCGAAGTTGTAAATGACCTTATCCGCAAGGCTAGAAAGCAGCAAGATGAACTCAGATATATCCGCGCTAAACTTATCGCCTCTGAAAAAGCTGTTGAGCAGTACGGCTGGGTTGATAAAAGTCGCGACAAAATACTTGCAGAGCTGAAAGACGAATTACGGCGTGATGGCAAATTATAGACTCGCGTCAGATGCAAAACGGATCTTAGATGAAAAACCCGCGGGTCAGGTACGCTTCAAATTCAGACTCATTTCATATTGGACAAGACTGCACTTGAAGTATCGATCCATTTGGAGTAATGTTATTTGCAGGATATGAAAATATTTAGGATTCACACAAAGGTTTTCAGCGTATGAAATACGCAGGGCACAATCAGGCAGTGATTATCTGTGGCTGTGTCTTTATCCGCAATGAGCATATCTAAAGCCGCACAGTTCGCTGTTGCGGTTTTTTTTATAGCTGTAATTTTTTGATGAACAAACAGGAGACGAATATGTTTGAAAACCGTCAGGATCAATTGAAATCTTTACTTAAGGAAAACATCGAATTTAGCAGAGTTTACAAACAGCATCAAAAGCTTGAGCGGCAGGTGGCTGATGTGGATTCAAATAGAAGGCCCGTTGATGAAATCGCGCTACATCAGATGAAAAAAGAAAAGCTGCAATGTAAAGACCATCTTGAACGAATGATGAGTTAATCACTACCACCCAACAAAATTCTTTATAATCTAATGTGACGAACCTAGGGTAGCGACCCCGGGTTCGTCGCATTTTTTCATTTTTCGGAAATAAATTATGGCGGTATATAACAATATCCTTGAGTTAATCGGGGAAACGCCCATTGTGCGGGTAAATCACTTCGATACGGGCCCTTGTGAGCTCTATATAAAGCTTGAGTTGCAAAACCCTGGTGGTTCGGTCAAAGATCGTATTGGCCTAAAATTAATCGAAGATGCTGAAGCCCGCGGTGACTTACGCACGGGAATGACGATTGTTGAAGGCACGGCCGGTAACACCGGTTTAGCACTGGCACTGGTAGCAGCCCAGAAAGGTTATCGTTTGCTACTGGTGATTCCGGACAAGATGAGCCATGAAAAAATCGCAGTGCTCAAAGCCATGGGTGCTGAAGTGGTGATGACTCGTTCGGATGTAGCCCGTGGTCATCCAGAGTATTATTTGGATTTAGGTCGCAGCTTGGCAGACGAGATTAACGCTAAGGCAGGCGAAAATGACGATGCTAAAGGGGCCTGGTTTGTAAACCAGTTTTCCAATCCTTCCAATCCTGCTGCGCATGAGCAGAGTACCGGTCCGGAAATTTGGCGACAAATGGATGCCGATCTCGATGCTATTGTGCTGGGTGCCGGCTCAAGTGGGACCCTTGCGGGAATATCAGCATGGGCTGCTAAACACGCCCCTGATCTGGAATTGATTTTAGCTGACCCTGAAGGCTCAATTCTTACCGAGTATATTAATACCGGCAGTTATCAAGACAAATCAGCCTCCTGGAAAGTGGAAGGTATCGGTGAGGATTTTCTGCCGGATATTTCTGATTTCAGCCGGGTTCAGAAGGCTTTCTCGATTAGTGATACAGAAAGTTTTCATACTGTTAGGCAATTGCTGCACAACGAGGGCATTATGGCCGGTTCTTCAACCGGCACACTGCTGGCAGCCGCATTGCGATACTGCCGCGAGCAGACGGTTCCTAAAAAAGTCCTAACCTTGGCTGCCGATACCGGTAATCGTTATCTAAGTAAAGTCTATAATGACCGTTGGATGCGGGAGCAGGGTTTAATGGAAACTCCCCATTTTGGTGATCTGCGCGACCTTATCGCCCGGCCCTGGGATGAAAATGAAACGGTGGTTGTCGGGCCTGATGAACCGCTGGCCAATGCTTTTGGGCGCATGCGGCTGTATGATGTTTCCCAGTTGCCGGTGATGGATGGTAGTCGACTGGTCGGTTTGATTACCGATGAGGACATGCTCAATGCCATTCATAATGGAAAACTAGCATTCACCGATCCGGTCAAAACTGCAATGGTCAAGGATCTACTCACAGTCTCGCTGCACGATGACTGGCATGCATTGGCAAAACCTTTAGCTGCAGGCGTGGTGGTTGTGGTGAAAGACAATGACCGCTTTGTTGGTCTAATTACTCGAATTGACTTCCTTGGCTGGTTGTCAAAAAACCCTACTAAATAGTACTGAAATCACGCAACAGGAAAGCACCATGTCAACTGAAAAAATTTTAAAATTAGCAACCCGGGTTATTCATGCCGGCCAAGCACCTGACCCATCAACCGGTGCGGTGATGATGCCGATTTACGCTACATCCACCTATGCGCAAAAATCACCGGGTGATCATCAAGGTTATGAATATTCGCGCTCACAGAACCCAACCCGGATGGCGTATGAGCGCTGTATTGCTGATCTCGAAGATGGCAAGGCCGGCTTTGCATTTGCATCCGGTATGGCCGCCAGCGCAACCGTACTAGAACTATTAAATCACGGCGATCATGTACTCGCCATGGATGACCTTTACGGTGGTACTTATCGCCTGTTCGAATTAGTGCGCACCCGTTCTGCAGGTTTGCAGTTCGACTTTGCCGACCTATCTGATCTGGAGATTTTGCGTTCGCTGATTAGGCCCAATACCCGCATGATCTGGCTCGAATCACCCACGAACCCGATGCTTAAGCTGGTGGATATTGCCGCAATTGCAGCGATAGCCAAAGGAATTAACGCGATTTTAGTCGTCGATAACACCTTTGCTACACCCTTATTGCAACAGCCGTTAAATATGGGTGCGGATATTGTGGTTCATTCTGCTACCAAATATTTGAATGGTCATTCAGATATAGTCGGCGGGATTGCGGTGGTAGGGGATAATCCTGATTTGATTGAGCGGGTTGCTTACCTGCAGAATGCTGCGGGTGCTATAGCCGGCCCTTTTGACAGTTTTCTGGCCTTGCGTGGTTTGAAAACACTTTCCCTAAGAATGCGCGCACACTGTGAGAACGCACTAGCCATTGCCAACTGGCTGGTTAATGACGGGCGGGTTAAGCAGGTTATTTATCCTGGCCTTGAGCAGCATCCACAGCATGCTTTGGCGATGGCGCAGATGAATGGCACAGGCGGCGGTATTATCAGTATAGAACTGCAAGGCGGGATGGCGGGTGCTAGGCGCTTTCTAGAAAGCTTGCAGCTTTTCACCCTGGCAGAAAGTCTAGGTGGGGTAGAAAGTTTGGCCAATCACCCGGCAATTATGACCCATGCCACTGTGCCGGTTGAAATCCGTGAGGCTTTAGGTGTAACGGATGGTCTTGTCAGACTGTCGGTGGGGATTGAAGATGCCGGTGATCTTATCAACGATCTTGATCAGGCTTTGGCAAACTGAATTCGTTAGAATAATATTAGTTGTTGTTATTGTTTAGTAAGTTATTTCAATAGTTCACACACGGAACAAACATCATAAGGATGTTTGTTTCTGGTTTAGTTTTATTAAATAGAGGCAATTCCATGAAAAAAACTCTTCTGTTCACTTTTCTACTGCTGCTGAGTCTTGCGGTTACCGCCCAGCACAAAACCCTGAAAGATGTCGTCAGCGAGCACCAGCTTGATAACGGTATGCGGTTTTTGCTAGTACAACGCGATGGCGCACCAATGATTTCAGCTGGCTGGGTAGCTCATGTAGGTTCGGCTAACGAGCGTCCGGGAACCACCGGGATGTCACACCTGTTCGAACACATGATGTTCAAAGGCAGTAACACCATTGGCGTACAAGATGCGAAACTGGATGATCAACTGCGCGCCGAGCTAGATGGCCTGCGTGCGCAGATGTTTGAACTGGAACGCGATAGCCGCCTCAAGGTACGCACAGGCGTAGCAGAATCGATGTCAGATACTTCATTGCAAAGTGATGAAATGAAGGCATTGGAGAGCAAGTTCCAAGCGGTAATAGAACAGCAACGGGAAAACTTAATTAAAGACCAGTTCGACCAAATTTATACCGAGCAGGGTGCAACTGGCATGAACGCGTTCACTAATACCGATATGACCGTTTATTTTATCCGTGTGCCTAAAAACAAGCTGGAATTGTGGTTTTGGATGGAAAGTGAGCGTTTATCGGATCCTGTTTTCCGTGAGTTTTATTCCGAAAGAGATGTGGTTTATGAAGAGCGTCGGTTACGTACCGAATCAACACCCACAGGCAAACAGAATGAAGTGTATAACTCGATGTATTGGCGTGGTCACCCCTACGGTTGGCCGGTGGTGGGTTGGCCTAGCGATATTTCTGCGATTACCCGTGAACAGGCAGAAGATTTTTTCGATATATACTATGCACCGAATAATTTAACCGCAGTGCTGGTGGGTGATTTTGATCAGGCGCACGCACTGAAGCTAGCAAACGATTATTTTGGCCGTATTCCACGGGGCAAAAAAGCTCCGCCAGAGGTGGTCACTTTATTTATGCCACTAGAAGGCGGTTTCGAGTATAAGGCAGAGGTTGAAGCGCCACCGAGTGCAACCTTAACCTTTCACACCACCGCTTATGCTGGGGTAGATCACCCGGCATTGATGGTTTTAGCCGATGTTTTAAATGGCAAAACTGGCCGTTTGCATAAACGCATGGTACTGAAAGACCAGATTGCTACAAGCGCATCTGCAACCGCGGATTCTAGAAAATATGATGGTGTATTTGAAATAAGAGCGACCGGTAAGGCGGGTGTAGATCCACAGCAACTGAAAGCAACGCTGCTTGAAGAAGTCGTAAAAATACAGACAGATGGCATCAGTGAATATGATTTAGAGAAGGTTCGTAATAACCTCACAGCCAATAATCTCAGGCGTCTGGAAGATAACTTTTTCCTTGGTATTCAGCTGCTCTATTACGATGGTTTGCGCGACTGGAGTTATATGGAAACCTTGATGGACCGGGTTAAACTGGTAAGTCGCGAAGATGTACAACGGGTTGCAGAAAAATACCTGCAAGCGAGTGATATGGGCAGTAAAATATTTACCCGGAAAACGGGTGGTGAACCGGAAGACCCTGCATTGGCAGAATTTAGTGAGCAGCAAAAACAGATGTTAAATCAATTGCAATCACAATTGGCTTCGGCATCAACGGAAAAAAAGAAAGAAATGCTGATTGAACTACCTTCCATGCGCGAAGCATCGCCGCCGGAAGTGCAGGCAGTTATTGATTATCTGCTTCAACAACAGGGCAAATGAGGGATTATCCGATGAAATTAATTAAATTTACATTACTTGCCGCAGCTATACTTTTATTGGCCGCCTGCGCTTCTTCACCAACAACCACCACAAGCGTGGCTAATGATGTCAGCTCGACTAGAAATAGCCTACCGGCACATCCTGAAGACTTAATATACGCGCAGCATAGTATTAATATCCCGGATCCTGCTGCCTATCGCTATCAACTCGATAACGGCAATGTAGCCTATATTGTTCCAGACTCAGCACTACCTTTAGTGGCTGTAAGTGTACATTCCCGTGGCGGACGCTACCTTTTAGGCACAGACAATGCCGGCTTGGCAGCTCTCACCGCTAGCATGATGCGTGATGGTGGTACAAAGAAGTTAAGCCCAGAAGAGCTGGATGAAAAATTGGTGTTTTTGGCAACCTCGGTTCATGTGGCAATTGGAGCTACCAGCTCTTCTGCTTCCATGAATAGTTTGTCCAGCAACCTCGATGAAAGCTTGGATTTATTGTTTGATGTTATTGCCGAGCCGACCTTTGATGAGGAGCGCCTGAAGATCCGAAAAAGTCGTACGATTGACGCTATGAAACGGCGCAATGATGACACCAGCAGCATCGAGTCCCAGGTGTTTAATGACCTGCGCTTTGGGCATAGCTATCGAAACAATCCACCTACAGCTGTTGATGTAGAAGCGGTTACCAGCAAAAGAATGATGGGTTTTGCTGTAGAAATATTTTCTTCTCCAAATCTAGTGATCAGTGTCAATGGTGATGTTGACCCCAAAGCCATGGTAGTTAAGCTGAACAAACAAATTGCGCGCTTACAAAAGGGCGTAAAATTCCCTGCAATTCCCACAGAGGCGCATTCGGCTGCCCCCGGCCTTTATGGAGTCGATAAGGCAGATGTTACCCAGACTAGAGTGCGGATGTTTCACCCCGGACCCCGTCAGGGTCACCCACAGGAATTTGAAATCAAGGTAATGAATAATATCCTCGGTGGCGGCGGGTTTACATCCCGAATTACCAAACGTATTCGAAGTGACGAAGGTTTAGCATATTCTGCAGGTAGTGTGTATCAATTGGGTCGTTATTTCCCGGGAATGTACTTGGTATATTTCCAGTCGAAAAATCCTTCGGTACCGCAAGCGGCTAAAATAGCACTGGAAGAAATTGCTAAAATCCAAGCGGATCCAGTGTCCGAGCAAGAGCTTAATACCGCCAGGCAGGCGATAATTGCAGGTCTGAATGAGCGCTATTCAAATGCTGCGAAAAAAGTTTCCGCATTCGTCAGTGATGAAATTGATAGCACGCCGAAAAATTACTGGAGTGAATTTGAAAACAATACCGCTGCGGTATCAATCGCTGCTGTACAGAAAGCTGCCAGGGATCACCTAGATTCTGACAAATTTCGGATATTATTAACTGGGAAGTTGTCTGAAGCCAGTGAGGGCGATGGCGAACACGGTAGTATTGAGTCTGTTACAGGGCTTAAGCTTCAACAGATTCCATTGAGGGATCCTTTGACGCTGAAGCCGTTACCGCTTAAATAACTCAAGTCCGAACAAGATCCCGGCCTTCGAGCCGGGATCTTGTTCCGTAGAATATTAGGCTGTCAGCAAATCGCAGGACACTGCTCCAGTGGCTGTTATCTGGTTTCAGCCTGGATCAGAGCGAAATAATTAGATTGTTTTGTTTTGTTGTTTCAGTTTGGTTTTTTCAGCTTGTCGTTTTTTTATAGTTGCACTAACAGTGCCACCAATGTGCTCTTCGCCACGCTGTTTGGCAAGTAACACCTGTTTTTCGCGTTCGGCAAAGCCCTGCCTTTGTTCATCGCTTACATCGTTTATACAATGTGGGCAGCTCACGCCTTCTATATAATCCTCGCTTTGCATTTCTTCTTTTGTTATTGGGTAGCGGCATGCATAACATTGCTCATAAGTGCCTTTTTCCAAATTGTGATTAACAGCTACGCGATTATCAAAAACAAAACACTCGCCTTGCCACAGGGTCTTCTCTTCAGGAACCTCTTCAAGGTATTTAAGGATTCCGCCACGCAGATGAAACACATTCTCAAAGCCTTGCTCGATTAAATAGGCTGTGGATTTTTCACAACGAATACCACCCGTACAAAACATTGCAATTTTCTTATTTTTATTTTTGCTTAGGTCCAAATTGTCTTTAATGTATTGAGGAAATTCTCTGAAAGTTTTGGTATTAGGGTTAGAAGCATTTTTAAATGAACCTATTTGGTACTCATAATCGTTGCGCGTATCGATTAAAATTGTCTCCGGATTAGCTATGAGTTCATTCCAATCTTCAGGCTCAACATAGCGTCCTACTTTTAAATTTGGATCAATACCTTGTACACCCATGGTGACAATTTCTTTTTTTAATTTGACTTTGGTTCGGTAAAATGGCATTTCATGGGTGTATGAATTCTTGCTATCAAAGTCCTTTAGACGCGGGTCCTGACGCAACCAATTAAGTACATTATTGATGCCATCTTGGCTTCCGGCTATGGTGCCATTGATACCTTCACTTGCCAGTAATAAGGTGCCACGCACATCATTTTTGAGCATAATATCTAGTAGGGGTTGGCGTAATTCCTGGTGGTTTTCAAGAGACACAAAGTGGTATAGCGCCGTAACGACGATGGGCTGGTTTGACATGATCTTCTCCGCTAGCCTGAACGCAAATCAGGTGCTGGTTTTAGTGGCAGGTATTTTAGGTTTTTTTTCGATGAATATAAAGCGTTTTTTTATTTATCACTCCATAGTGGGTGTTTCTCCATGACTTTTATGAACAGGTCTGATTGCAAATGCCCAGTCAGCCATTTTTGTAAATACGTGTACGTGCTATCGTCAAACCACTGTTTATCAACAAAGGCAAACTGACGAATAAAAGGGAAAATGGAAATATCAGCCATAGAAACATTATCTGAAAATAGTTGTGAGTGTCGCTGAAGTCTTTTATCTAACAAATCCAAAAACCAAAGGACTTCATCTCTGTATTCATCTTCAGTTAATTCATGCCTGTCGGAGTACTTGTATCGATCCAACTGTGGTTTGAATTGTTTGTCACATAGCTCTATTAAATTATTTTGCTGCGGTTGAAGTAACCATTTGTCGGGATCAAATTGGCTTAAAGACCAATGCATAACATCTATACTTTCATCAATGATGCCGTCTTTTGTTATAAGCACAGGCACAGTGGCTTTAGCGGAATAACTCAACATTGATTGGGGTTTGTTTTTTAATAAAATTTCTCGGTATTGATATTGAATATCCGCGTAATTTAAGGCCATGCGAGCGCGTATAGCATAGGGGCATCTTCGAAATGAATAGAGAATGTTCAACTGTTGATACTCCATTTGGCCATATTTGATTGTATCAATCAGACTGACCTTCAAGCTGATTTGTTATAACTAGGCAATAGACTTTTGATTGCTACCTGTGAGGATATGTTGCGTTGTAATTATCGCTTAAAAAATCCCATCGATTTCAACCAGTAGTTCGTCCCGACAGATATCGCCCTGTAAATAAATCGCTGGTAGCTGTCCTAGTGGGTGTTGGCGGATTTCAGCCTGCACCAGTTCGAAATCTTTGCGCTGTTTTACATACACCCGTAATACACCACCCGACTGAATAAACTCTTCTCGGTTCTCGCGCGAAACCGGTGCGAGTCGACGACCGGCAGAAATTAGTGAGCTCAAGTTACGCAAAGATTCGCGGGTTTGTTCGCGCACATCATCATCATGCAAAGATTGATGTCCAAGAATACTGGCCGTACCCGAAATCAAAAATTGATGGGTTTCTCCGGAAGCAATCAAAGTACCCCGGGAAAATAAAGGCCGTCGCA
This sequence comes from Lysobacterales bacterium, assembly GCA_021648045.1. Classification (GTDB taxonomy): domain Bacteria; phylum Pseudomonadota; class Gammaproteobacteria; order Xanthomonadales; family SZUA-36; genus SZUA-51. The sequence goes on along the minus strand of JAKITM010000015.1, from coordinate 22,919 downwards.
GGCCGTATTGTTGTGGGTATTCTGGTGCCGGTATTTGGCGTGGATTCTCCACGGTTGTACCGGGTTGCCGACCGGCGAGAAAATAAATTAATAGACGAGAAGGCGATGAATTCGAACCAATTGCGGTCGCAGCAGGTATTGCAGTCATGATCACCGGGTTATCGGCGACAGCGTAAGCACGACCGGCGCAAAACAGGCGATACTGTTCATCCTCTTTCTCGCCAGCAGTGATTTCCGGAAAATAATGCCAGATTTTTAACGGCCAGCAATGCTGGTGCTGTTCGAGAAACTGTAGAATTTCTGTATAGGCCAGCCGAGTGGCGTCATCGATGGTGGTGCCACTGCTCAAGTCAATGCTGATACTAGCCAGTGTCAGGTCACTGCTATGGCAGTATTGTATTTGCTTAAAATTACCTTTTTCCACTGGCTCTTTAACCTGCCAGACTTCTGTTCTGGTTGCCGATAGTTGTTTTAGCGGCACATGGATGACCCGGCTGTCGTTATAGGTTTCTGTGTGGGTATCACCGAAGGTGAATATTCCAAGAATATTTTTCCCGCAATCGGGGTCATCTGCAGCGAGTAGGGTCTCGGCGGACTGATTAGAGTATGTGACTTGCAACCAGGGTTTCATTTATCTGCGTAGTTCGGCTAAATCACGGAACAGCTCCAGGCTCTCCGGGTTGGCCAGTGCATCGATGTTTTTTACCGGGTGACCATGAACGACATTGTTAACCGCCAATTCAACCAATTTTCCACTGATGGTACGGGGGAGTGCAGCGACTTGGATAATCTTTTCGGGCACATGTCGGGGTGTGGTGTTGCTGCGAATTGTTTTGCGAATTTTATCCCTGAGTTGCTCATCCAGTTGCAGCTCATCGCTAAGTCGAACAAATAGGACCAGTCGAATATCATCCTGCCATTGTTGGCCGATGCACAGGCTTTCCAGAACCTCATCAAGCTTTTCAAGCTGATTGTATATTTCAGCAGTACCAATGCGCACACCACCCGGGTTAAGGGTAGTATCCGAGCGGCCGTAAATGATTAGACCGCCGTGCAGTGTCAGTCGCGCATAGTCACCCTGGGACCAAATGTTTTGATATTGTTCAAAGTATGCAGATTGGTATTTACTTCCATCGGTATCGCCCCAGAAGCCCACCGGCATAGCTGGGAAGGATGCCGAGCAGGTTAATTCTCCGGTTTTATCAATCACCACCGCACCTTTATCGTCACGAATTTCAACTTGCATGCCCAGTCCGCGACACTGCAGTTCACCGCGCCAGACCGGCAGAATCGGGCAACCAAGGGCAAAGCAGGAGATGATATCGGTGCCACCGGAAATAGAGGACAAACAAACATCACTTTTGATCTCGCGGTAAACATAGTCGAAGCTTTCCGGTGCCAATGGCGAGCCGGTAGAAAGAATGGTTTTAAGTGCAGACAAACGATGGCTTTGCCGAGGTTTAATACCGGCTTTATCCCATGCAGAGATGGATTTTGCACTGGTGCCGAAAATACTGATATCTAACTTATCGATTAAGTCGAACATGGCCGCAGGATGTGGGTAAAAAGGTGAGCCGTCATAAAGTACAACAGTAGCACCGGTTGCCAGAGAACTCACCAGCCAGTTCCACATCATCCAGCCACAGGTGGTGAAATAAAATATGCTGTCATCCCGGTGCAGGTCTGTATGCAGAGCCAGTTCTTTGAGATGCTGAAGCAGGGTGCCACCGCTTCCGTGGGTGATACATTTTGGAACTCCGGTGGTACCAGATGAATACATGATATATAGCGGCAAGTCGAAGCTATCGCGTTGAAAATCAATCTCACTTACGCTGTGATCGAGGAAATCTTCCCAGAGTGAGACATTATCAAATCCATCCCGGCTGATGTCTTGTTCAATATAAGGGATCACAACCACTTGTTCTATTGAGTCAATCTCAGCAGCTACCTGACGGGCCTTCGATAGGCAGTCAAAGACCTTACCGTTATAGCAGTAGGCATTGGCTGTAAACAGAACTTTTGGGGTAATTTGGCCAAAGCGATCAAGCACACCGTTAATGCCGAAATCTGGCGAGGTAGAAGACCAAATAGCACCCAGGGATGTAGTTGCCAGCATGGCGATAACGGTTTCCGCCAGATTCGGCAGGTAGCCGGCAACACGGTCGCCACTAACCACGCCGCATTGCTTGAGGCCCGCCGCAGTGGCCGCCACAGCAAGAAACAGCTGCTTGTAAGTGTATTCACTGCTGCTGCCGTTTTCCGAACGAAAACGAATAGCCACCCGGTCATCACGATGGCGTAATAGGTTTTCAGCAAAATTTAGTTTAGCCTCTGGAAACCAGCGTGCATCCTGCATTTTATCTGCCGGCTCAAAGATACTGCTACCGCAATCGCCGATAATATCGCTAAATTCCCATAGCGCCTGCCAAAAATCAGCGGGTTGGTTAACCGAGAATTGGTACAGGCTGTGATAATCGGTAATTAATGGGTCAATTTCCGAGCGCAGCATATGCAGGAATCGGCTGATATTTGCCTGATCAATGCGCTCGTTATCGGGGGTCCACAGTGGCTGCATGTTTAGATGGCGGCTTCAATTTCCGGAATAACAGTAAATAAATCACCCACCAGCCCAATATCGGCCACTTCAAAAATAGGTGCTTCTGCATCTTTATTGATAGCCACAATAGTACCGGCATCTTTAATCCCGGTGATATGCTGGATTGCGCCGGAAATACCAAATGCCATATACAAGTCCGGTGAGATGATTTTCCCGGTTTGTCCTACTTGCATGTCATTGGGTACATAGCCCGCATCGACAGCTGCACGGGATGCGCCAACACCTGCACCCAGTTTGCTGGCCAGTGCATAAATTATTTTGAAATTTTCTTCTGAACCCAGTCCGCGCCCGCCGGAAATAACCCGCTTGGCACTCTGCAGGTCGGGCAGATCGCCGCCTTCAGTTTTCAGATCGATAAAACGGCTGTGTGTGGGCATTTCAGCAGTGGTTTCGCGACTGGAAATAGTGGCATTGTTACCGCCGCTAGCTGCTGCCCAAGATGCCAGACGGATGGTAGCAACCACGGTCATTTCTTCCGCAACGCTGACATCAATAATGGCATTGCCTGCATATACCGGCCGCTGGAAAGAGCGGGAGCCTTTGACTGTCATAATATCAGCAACCTGGTTAACCCCGAGTAGGGCTGCAACCCGTGGCATTAAATCGCGACCGTAGGTGCTTGATGGGCCATAAACATGGCTGTAATCTGCGCCAACTGCGGCGATTTCCGGGGCTAGTGTTGCGGCCATCGCATGGCTGTAGTTAGGGTGATTGATGCTAATGACTTCATCAACCCCATTGAGTGCTGCGGCTTGTGCTGCGATATCAGCAGCATCTGCGGCAAGTACCAAAATATGCACGCTGCCACCGGTTTCAATAGCACAGCTGACGCACTTGGCAGTGGAATTACTTAGCTCGCTGCCGTTATGTTCGCTAATAATTAGAATCTTATTCATAACAGACCTCGGTTTTTCAGTTCGGCGACCAGTGCTTCAGCACTATCAACCATAATGCCTTTTTCACGACTGGCCGGTGGGGCATAGTGGTCAATCGTCAGTTTGTTGTCGTTAGTAATGGCTAGATCAGCCAGCGGGATCACTTCCAGCGGCTTGCGTTTGGCTTTCATAATATCCGGTAGTTTTACAAAGCGGGGCTCGTTCAAGCGTAAATCGGTGGTGATTACCGCTGGTAAATCAATTTCGATAGTTTCCAAACCGGCATCTACTTCCCGTGTCACTCTGGCCACCTGATCTTCGAGTACAACTTCAGAGGCGAAAGTTGCCTGTGGTCGATTCCAGAGTGCTGCTAACATTTGTCCGGTTTGAGAATTGTCATCATCAATTGCCTGCTTGCCGACAATAACCAGTCCGGGTTGTTCTTTTTCAACCAGTGCCAAGAAAACCCGTGCAGCTGCCAATGGTTGCAGTTTTTCTTCTGTATCTACCTGAATAGCACGATCAGCACCCATGGCAAGACCGGTGCGCAGTTGTTGCTGGCAGGCGTTAGGTCCGATGGAAATCACAATAACTTCAGAGGCTTTGCCGGCTTCACGCAGACGCAGGGCTTCTTCCAGGGCGATTTCATCGAAAGGATTAATGCTCATTTTGGCACCATCGAGATCAACACCGCTACCGTCGGGTTTTACCCGCACACGGACATTGAAATCAATCACGCGTTTTATGCCTACTAGTATTTTCATGCCTTAATATTCCTAATTTTTATCGATTATAGATTTTGATAGTTTGGCCCCGAGCCACCTTCAGGGGTGACCCAGTTGATTATCTGATAGGGGTCTTTAATATCACAAGTTTTACAATGAACGCAGTTGGCCGCATTTATTTGCAGGCGCTTAGTATTACCTTCTTCGCTAATGATTTCATACACATTCGCCGGACAGAAACGGGTGCAGGGATTGCCGTATTCCTGAGTACAACGACTGATGCAAATGTCGGGCTCAGTGATCTGCAAGTGTATCGGCTGATCTTCATCATGTGCAGTGGTGGCGAAGTAAACCGCAGCTAGGCGATCCCGCGGGGCTAATTCTCGTTGTGTCCAGTTGCGTTCTGGGCTTTGATAGTCTTCCAGTTTTTGCATGGCTGAATGGTCGGCGTGATTTTTTAAAGTCCACGGTGAATAGCCAGCGGTAATAGTTTCCCAAGCCGCATTCATCAGGCCTAACCACAAACCCCGATGGAAACCCGGTCGAATATTGCGAACTTTTTTCAATTCCGCCATCACTGGCGAGGCGCGTAGGGCTTGATCGTAGCCCTTGCCATCTGCATGCTCGCTAAGATGTTCTGCCGCCAGCATGCCACCGCGCATGGCCTGGTGAACTCCCTTGATTTTGGGCACATTGAGGGTGCCAGCGGCATCGCCAATCAGCAGCGCGCCCGACATTTCAGTACGGGGTAAGGACTGGTAACCACCTTCAACAATTGCACGGGCACCAGAAGAAAGGATTTCGCCACCTTCAAATAAAGGTTTAATTTTTGGGTGATTTTTAAACTGCTGAAATGCTTCCCATGGCTGGAAATTCGGATCAGGGTAGTCCAAACCGCTTACAAACCCCACCGCAATGCGGTCGTTTTCAAGGTGGTAAATAAAGCTGCCGCCATAAGTGTTTTTATCTAAGGGCCAGCCAATACTGTGTGCAACTGTGCCCGGCTGACTTTTGCCCGGTTTTACTTGCCAGAGCTCTTTGATGCCGATGCCGTAGGTTTGCGGATCACAGTCGGCATCAAGATTGAATTTTTTAATCAGCTGTTTGCTCAGGTGCCCACGGCAACCTTCGGAAAGTATGGTTAAAGGCGCATGAATTTCAATGCCTTCCATATAACTGGCTTTCTGGCTGCCATCCATGGCAATGCCCATGTCCCCAATAATTGCTCCACCAACACTGCCATCCTGGGTATAGTGAATGCCAGATGCGGCATAACCAGGGAAAATATCAACACCCAACGCTTCCGCCTGCGGTGCCAGCCAGGCACATAAGGCACCGAGGGAGACAATAAAGTTTCCGTGATTATTGGTTTGTGGCGGGGTGGGTAGTTTTTTAGCGCCGGATTTACTCAATAAACTAAAGCTGTCATTGCTAACCGGAATGCAATGCGGCGGTTTATTATCACGCCAGCCCGGAAGTAGTTCATCTAGTGGTTGCGGCTCTATTACTGCGCCGGAGAGAATTTGCGCGCCAATTTCAGCCGCTTTTTCGATAATACAAACACTGCGGTCAGCATTCAGTTGTTTCAGGCGTATGGCGCAGGCGAGCCCGGCAGGACCAGCACCTACAATAACAACATCATACTCCATGACTTCCCGTTCGCTCATATCTGCTCCGCGCAAGCTTTTAGTGACATTTCCCTAACGCTTTATTATATCGGAAATTACAGCGCTTATGAGTTCAGGCGACCTTAGTTATTGTTAATTTAAGCCTATTGGATCAAGTTTTTCTCTATTCAATTATCAGCGCCAGCCATTCACCAATTAATGCCGGTGTTTCAGCACCTTTTATTCTAACAATAACTTTGAATTTGAGTTTTAACTGCGCGGGTTTTGGATTGCTGAACTCGCGCAAAGTAAAGCTTGCGTTAATTTCGCTATTGACTTTAACCGGAGCTAAAAACCGCACTTTATCAAAGCCATAATTAATCTGCATTTGAACATCCCGCAGTTGAATGCCCGCTTGTTCGTAAAAGTAAGGCAACAGGGATAATGTCAACATACCATGAGCGACTGTAGCGCCAAAAGCTGTATTTGCGGCTTGTTCAGGGTCAATATGGATAAATTGCCGGTCTTCGGTGATTTCAGCAAACTGATCGATGCGTTGCTGCGTAATTTTCAACCAGTGGTCGCTGGTTAAGAGCTTATCTAGATATTCTGGTAATTGGTTTTTATCGATCAGCAGTGTCATCCAGTGATTCCTTTTCAGCTTGCAGGGGTGATCTTAGTGCTAATTTATCGAAGACTCAGATGTTGGCTAATGGTATCCGCAATGACTGAAAAACTGGGGTGTGCACCATACTCCTTGACAATAATTTGCGGTCCAAAAACCAGCACTGGAACCTGTTCACGAGTATGGTCAAAGCCTTGCCAGCTCGGGTCGTTGCCGTGATCTGCGGTAATCACAACCATATCATCAGCTTGCAGCTGGTTGGCGAAATCTTGCAGTAACAAATCGAATTCTTCTAGCGCATTAGCGTAGCCGGGAAGGTCGCGCTGATGGCCGAAAAGCATATCAAAATCGACAAAATTGGTAAAAATCAAATCACCGTCATTGGCGTTCTGCGCGGCAGTTGCTGTGGCTGCCATTAAAGCTTCATGCCCGGATGCTTTAATTGTGTGGGTAACCCCCTGATGGGCAAAAATATCACTAATTTTGCCTACAGCATGTACCGCGCCGCCATTTTCGATAACTCGATCCAGTAGAGTTTTTCCGGTGGGAGGTACGGCGTAATCGCGTCGATTGGCTGTGCGTTTAAAGTCGGCAGCGGTTTCGCCGACAAAGGGGCGGGCAATCACTCGGCCGATATTGTAAGGATCGAGTAATGTTCTGGCGATTTCGCAGAGTGCGTATAATTTATCTAGACCGAAATGTTCCTCATGGGCAGCGATTTGAAATACCGAGTCAGACGATGTATAAAAAATCGGTTTGCCACTGCTGATATGTTTCTCGCCCAGGGCGCTGATAATTCCGGTACCCGAGGCATGGCAATTGCCGAGAATTCCCGGCAGCGATGCTGTTTTTATCAGTTCTTTGATCAGGGCAGGGGGGAAACTATTTTCCAATTGAGTAAAGTAGCCCCAGTCGAACTCAACCGGTAGTCCCGCCATTTCCCAATGCCCGGAGATGGTGTCTTTGCCGGTTGATATGGTGGCCGCACAGCCCCATTGGCCTTTCAGGCCGGGTAATGCCCGTGGTGATTTACCGGCGGCCAGTAAGGCGGCCTGTTTTAATCCGAGTTTCTGCAAAAAAGGCAGTTTTAAAGTGCCGCTACGCACCCCCGGAATATCAGCGTTGCCGGATGAGCAGCCCTTGCGGATATTGGCATAAGTATTGGCACCTTCATCACCAAAGGCTGCGGCATCCGGCGCATGGCCAACACCAAAAGAGTCCATTACCAGTAGAAAACAGCGAGCCATTATAAATTCCTCATGTATTACTAACCCGCCGCAGAACCAGCGGTGTTGGTTGCGCGTTGTTGCTAAATTGATAGGCCGATTTCAACATTTGTTCGGCTTCTGCTAGGCTATCTTCAGCATTGGCATGAATTCGCGCTAGCGTATCACCTTTTTTAACGGTGGTGCCGATGGTGGCCAGTTGGTCAAAACCTACACTGCTATCGATAATATCATCTGGGCGTTTGCGCCCGCCACCCAGAACAATAACGGCCAGACCCAGTTGCCGCGCATCGACTGCTGAAATAATACCGGAACAATCGGCGGTAATATCGCGGATCAGCGGGGCTGTTAGCAGATAATCCTGCGGTCGCTGAATAAAATCTTTCGGCCCGCCGAGTGCAGCTACCATTTGTGCAAAAACTTCTGCTGCAGTACCATTGCCAAGTGCCGTTTCAATTTGCTTGCGAGCCGCTTCAGTTGTTGCAGCAAGTCCACCTTGCACAAGCATCTGCTCAGCCAGGGCAAAGGTCACCGCTTGTAGGCGTGAATCCCGCTGTTGGCCGGTTAGAAACTGTACTGCATTTAAAACTTCAAGCGCATTGCCGGCGGCAGTTGCTAAGGACTCATTCATGTCGGTTATCAGGCCGCTGGTTTTTACCCCGGCGGCATTGGCAACGCTGACCAGACTGTTGGCTAATTTTCCGGCCTGTTCGAGATTGTTCATGGTGGCGCCGCTGCCACATTTAATGTCCAGTACCAGCCCCTCAAGCCCGGCGGCCAGTTTTTTGGAAAGAATGGAGGCGGTAATCAGTGTTATGTTTTCGACTGTGGCGGTGGCAGAACGGATGGCATAAATCTTCTGATCTGCGGGCGCCAAGGCATCGGTTTGGCCGATGATGGCACAGCCAATTTTTTGCACAGTTTGCCGAAACAGCTGATTATTCGGTGTGGTGTTATAGCCGGGAATAGCATCGAATTTATCCAGTGTGCCGCCGGTATGTCCGAGACCACGGCCTGAAATCATCGGCACAAAGCCACCACAGGCGGCGATTATTGGTGCCAGCAGCAAGCTGACATTGTCGCCAACCCCCCCGGTTGAGTGTTTGTCTAGTACCGGGCCGTTTAAATTATCCCACTGAAGTACCTCACCGGAATCACGCATAGCTGTTGTCAGCGTCATTCGTTGGGCTAAAGGAAAATCGTTAAAAAACACCGCCATAGCAAAAGCGGCTACCTGAGCATCACTGACCGCGCTACTGCCGATACCACTGATAAAGGCTTGTATATCGCTATCGGCTGCCAGCTGGCCATCCCGGATTTGACGGATAAATTCTTGGGGGAGAAAAGTAGCCATGTATCAGGCTCCGTAAGGTACCCAGATGTTTTTCACCTGAGTAGCTTTTTCCATCAATCGGCGAGAGTTTATCGCCGCAGTTCCCCAGTGAATTTCCTGATCATCATGTGTCCAGGTCTGTTTAAGATTACTAATCGAAGCTTTTTCTATAGCCTCAACACTGCCGACCTTACCGAAATACCACAGGCCGTTGACTTCTTCATGTTCGGCCAGAGTCTGTGCCAGCACGGCATGTTCGCCGGTGACAATATTGACAACACCGGCAGGTACATCGGATGTTTCTAGCACTTGATAGAAATCGGTGACAGCCAAGGGGTAGATATCTGAAGGTACAATCACTACCCGATTGCCCGCAGCAATAGCTGCTGCCATCAGAGTGACCATTCCCAGCAGTGGTGAAGCTTGTGGGGCGACGATGCCGATGATACCTAAAGGCTCGTTCATGGCAATGGCAATATCGCGTACTGGCGGGGCATGCACAGCACCATCGAATTTATCCGCGAATGCGGCAAAGTTAAACAGGCTTTCTATCGATTTATCGACTTCTCGGCTGGCGCTGGCTTTGCTGCAACCGGTCATGGTTTGCAATAAGCGGCTGAATTCGTTGCTTCGAACCGCGAGATTTTCGGCAATAAAGTAAATAATTTGTGAACGCAGATGAGCACTGGAACTGCTCCAGCCTGAGGCCTTAACTGCGGCTTCGACAGCGTTACGGATATCTTTACGATTACCCAGGCCAACCTCACCGGCAAGCCTGCCCGCCGGGGTGATAACCGGCATACAACTGTTGCCATCGGCGCGCGCCTGTTTACCACCAATATAATTTTTCGGGGTGCGGTCGATAAGCTGGTCTAAAGGCTCCAGTGACTTGAGTTTAGCTGCGCTCAATGCTTTCAGAGGGTTGGCTTTACGCTTAGACTTTGGTTTTAGATAAGCCAGCATACCTTCACGGCCGCCTTCACGACCATAGCCGGATTCGCGATAACCGCCAAAGCCGCAAGCAGCATCGAATTGGTTGGTTGAGTTGACCCAGATTATTCCGGCTTTTACGCGTGCGGCCATATCTAGGGCAACATTGATATTATCCGACCAGATACTAGCGGCCAGACCGTAGCGGGTATTATTGGCCAGTGCGACAGCTTCATCCGGGGTGCGGAAGGTCATAGCGACCAGTACTGGGCCGAATATTTCTTCCTGTGCCAGGCGAGAAGCTGATTCGACCCCGGTAATCAGAGTGGGTGGCATGAAACAACCCGCGCTTGGAAGTTTGGTTTTTGGTTGCCACAGCTCACCACCTTCCTTAATGCCAAGCGCAATTAAGTCGGCAACCCGCTTTAGTTGGGTTTTATCGACCAGTGCGCCAATATCGATGGCTTTGTCTAATGGATTGCCAACGCGGAGTTTTGTCATTCGTGCGCGCAGCTTTTTATAAAAAGCATCAGCAATTGACTCGGCAACCAACAGACGAGAGGCGGCGCAACAAACTTCACCCTGGTTAAACCAGATGGCATCAACTACACCCTCAATAGCACTGTCCATGTCAGCATCGGCAAACACAATGAATGGGGATTTTCCGCCCAGCTCTAAGGTGATTTCTTTACCGGTTCCGGCAGTTTGTGCACGGATATATTTACCCACAGCGGTGGAGCCGGTAAAGGCAATTTTTTTAATTTGTTTGTGTGCGACCAGAGCTTTTCCGGTTTCCCCATCACCACTAATAATATTGACAACACCCGCCGGAATGCCGGCTTTCTGGCACAGTTCAGCAAAATATAAAGCCGTTATTGGTGTTTGTTCCGCAGGTTTTAGTACCACCGTATTACCAGCAGCTAAGGCCGGTGCAATTTTCCACGCCAGCATCAAAAAGGGGAAGTTCCAAGGGATGATTTGACCAACCACACCCAAGGGTTCATAGTCGCTAAGTTCTTCATCACGCAACTGTGCCCAGCCGGCATGGTAATAAAAGTGCCGGGCAACAAGAGGGATATCTACATCTCGACTTTCCCGAATAGGTTTGCCGTTATCCAGGGTTTCAAGCACCGCTAGTGTGCGCGAGTGTTTTTGCACCAACCTTGCCAGCGCGTATAAATAGCGGGCGCGTTGATGACAGCTAAGCTTGCGCCAGGCGGGGCCGGCTTTTTCTGCGGCAGCTACTGCCTTGTTTACATCGGCGCGGCTGGCTTGGGCGATGCGAGCCAACACTTTTCCGGTAGCCGGATTGATGCTGTCGAATGCTTTGCCTCTGGCCTTGACCCATTTACCATCGATAAATAAATCAAATTTGTGTTGATTTGCCTTTAGCCAGGCAGCGGCGTGGTCTTGGCTTTCCGGTGCCGGGCCATAGTCAAGGGATTGAAAAATTTCACTAACTGTCGTTTGCATATTTGATTACTCTTAACGGTTTATTGTTTGGCTTAATAGCGGTGCCCTTAAACTAGTGGCTGATGGGCATAAGCGGCATAACGGCCGGTGGCACAATGTTCAAGCTGTCGTTCAATGTCGGTGAGTAGGCTGGAAGCCCCGAAGCGGAATAAATCAGGCTGTATCCAATCATTTCCCAGTTCTTCTTTCATCATCAGCAGGTATTGAATGGCGGTTTTTGCTACCGATATTCCTCCGGCTGGCTTATAACCGATTTTATAACCGGTCATTTCATAATAGCTGCGAATCATGCGCACCATGGTCAGTGATACCGGCAGGGTGGCATTGACACTTTCTTTGCCGGTTGATGTTTTAATAAAATCGGCACCGGCCATCATTGCCAACATAGAAGCGCGAGCGACATTATTGAGAGTGCCGAGCTCTCCGGTACCGAGGATGACTTTTAAATGTGCCTCACCACAGGCTGCTCTGGCTTTACTGATTTGGCTATAAAGTGTTTCCCATTTTTCATTCAGAACCAGATTGCGTTCAATCACAATATCAATCTCTTCTGCACCGGCCTTTACTGAGACTTTAATTTCGCTAAGCCGGGTTGAGAATGGCGACAGGCCGGCGGGAAAGCCAGTAGAGACAGCGGCCACTGGAATTCCGCTACCTTTTAAGGCGGCCACTGCGGTTTTTATAAAGTGATGATAAACACAGACGGCTCCAGGTTTAATTCTCAAGTCCTGAGCGCCCAGTGCCGCAAGTACATCAGTGCGAACCGGTTGACGAGCCTTGGCACATAAACGGCGTACGCGGCCATCGGTATCATCGCCGGCCAGTGTGGTCAGGTCGATGCAAGTCACGGCTCGCAGCAACCAGGCGGCTTGCCACTGTTTTTTAACCGAACGCCTGCCGGCAAGGCTGGCAGCACGAGTTTCTACCGCGCTGCGGTTGACACTATGGCGCAAGACCTCATCCAAATCCAAGGGCATACCGGGATTTCGTTTGTGATTGAGTTGCACGACTTTATTATTTTCAGAGTTCATTAAACTGCCTCAAAAAAGCTCGTAATAGGGTTTCAAATTGGATCGCAGAAGTAGCTGCTGCCTGTTGGGTTTGAGAATGCGATAAGCTTATTTCCGAAAGCCCGGCACCGGCATTGGTAATGTTGGAAATGGCGACGGCTTTCATTCCCAGAAAGCGCGCCAATATAACTTCAGCTGCGGTGGACATTCCAACCGCATCTGCGCCCAAAATATGTGCCATTCGGACTTCTGCAGGGGTTTCAAAGCTGGGGCCGGAAAACCAGGCATAAACACCTTCCTGCAAGTCTATGCCTTCACTTTCAGCACCCCGTTTAACAGCAGCCCGCAGATCCGGGTCATAGGCATTGGTCATATCCACGAAACGCTGATTACTGCTTTCGCCTTGCAAGGGATTGGCACCGGCAAGGTTGAGGTGGTCGTTTATCAGCATAAATTGCCCCGGGCTGATCCCCAGATGTGCAGACCCGGCAGAATTGGTGGCCAGTAAAGTATTTGCACCTAATGCTTTGAGGGTTTCTAGTGGCAGGCGCATGGCATCAGCTTGGCCGTTTTCATAGTAATGGGAACGCCCCCCGAGTACCGCCACTCTTACCCCTTCGATTGTGCCGATGATAAGCTCCGGGTTATGGCCTTCAACACCGGTGGCTGGAAAACCGGCGAGTTCCGCATAGGGGATTTTGACCGGGTCTTCAACCGCCGCTACAAAGCCTGCTAGGCCGGAACCCAGAATCAAGCCAATATCGACAGCTTGATCCCCGCTGCGTTGCCGAATTTGGCCAGCTAATTGATCCGCTAATTGTTTTGCGCTCATTCTGTTTCCTCTAAATGCTTTCGGTCGAATGAGTATGGCAGTAAATCTTTAAGCAGAAACTTTTGCAGCAAACCCTCAGGGCCGCAGACAAAAATCGGTGTTTCCGGGGTGGAAAATTCATTAATTTTTTGCCGGCAGCCACCACAGGGAGGAATGTTCTTGCCACTCTTGCCGACGATACACACCTGCATTATTTTGGTTTTGCCGGCGGTGACCATAGCAGCAATAGCTGCAGCTTCTGCACACAGGCCTTCGGGGTAGGCGGCATTTTCAACATTACAGCCGCTATGAATATTGCCATCGGCATCCAGCACAGCCGCGCCAACCAAAAACTTGGAATAGGGTGCATGTGCGTTTTTCATTGCCGCTATCGCTGCTGTGAGTAATCCATCTTGCATATTAATTATCTTGGCCATGTTGTTAGTATATCCCCGCCGATATATAACGATATATAACTCTAAGCGGTAAATCCCCACTAATCCAGTGTGCGAATATCAGGGTGAAAAGAATCATTTTCTCATACTTCTGCAATCGGCATACAATACCGGTCTCCTTTGCGGTATAAAAGATGACAGCACAACTGTTAAAATACAGAATAAGCTGAGCTCTATTTATGGAGTTTAATATTAAGCATATCGGATAACAAAATATGGATGATTCATTAGTCAGGGCTTCTAGAGTTGAGGGTTCTGGGCTTTCGAAAAAAATATCGGTAGCCCCAATGATGGACTGGACCGACAGGTACTGTCGTTATTTCCATCGCTTGTTAAATGCCGATGTGCTGCTATATACCGAAATGGTAACCACGGGTGCGGTATTGCATGGTGATTTGGAAAAGCTGCTCGCATTTAATCCTGCAGAACAACCGCTAATTCTGCAATTGGGTGGTGGTGATCCAGGTGATTTGGCTAAGTCGGCCGTTATTGCTCAAGATTGGGGTTATTCAGGAGTGAATTTAAATGTCGGCTGCCCCTCCGATCGTGTGCAAAAAGGCAAAATGGGTGCTTGTTTGATGAAAGAGCCGCCGCTGGTTGCTGATTGTATATTGGCAATGTCGGAAGCTGTAGATATTCCGGTGACAGTTAAAACCCGTCTGGGTGTAGATGAACTGGATTCCTATGAGTATTTTCGCGACTTTGTGAGCACAATTGCAGCCATTGGTTGTCGCGATTTCATCGTGCATGCACGAAAAGCCTTGTTATCCGGTCTCAGCCCAAAACAAAATCGAGATATTCCTCCCTTACGCTATGATTGGGTCTACCGCCTAAAACAGGAATTTCCTGAGCTCAATATCACTCTGAACGGTGGGGTGACTGATATCCATGCCATAAACACCCACTTACAACATACCGATGGGGTGATGTTGGGGCGTGCAGCCTACAAGAACCCCTGGTTGTTAGCTGAATTATCCGCCAACAATGTGCTTGAGCGGGATGCCATTGTATCAGCCATGGCTGAGTATGCTGATAGCCTGCCGAATGTTCCAGTTAAACATATTTCCCGGCATATGCTGGGCTTATACCTTGGACAGCCGGGTGCAAAACACTGGCGAGGGTTTATTTCAGATAATGCATTTCGTTACGATAGTGGCGGTGATTTATTGCGTAAGGCATTGCAGGCACTTGTACACATTCGCGACAGCAATCAAGCTAGGGACACGCTATAGCGGATTCTAAATTGTGGCGGCTACTCTGGCATGAGATTTTTAAATTCGAATGGTTACAGCGGGTTTATTATTTGCCTGTCGAACATTAATCGTACATTTAGTTTTTGCCAAAAATCTTTGAAAACAATACTAGTTTGTTTTGATAGCTGGAGATTACTTCCGGTTGGCTTGAATTTAATAAGGCTGTTTTCATTGCGTTGTGGGCGGCACGAGGCTTCCCCAGTTTATATTGAGCCCTGGCTATGCCGGCGTAGGGTTGATGCAGGTAGTCTGCTTTATTAGCTGCTTTTGTATAATAGGTCAGCGCGCTGGGGTAGTCATTATTTGCATAAGCAATATCAGCAAGTTGAATCCACTTGAATGGGTTAGGGTCGTCGTATTGTTGCAGTTTGATAGCAATGGCCCGAGCATCTTCGCTTCGGTTTAGACGGATTAATAGTGCGTGATAATTGTTTAGCAGCTCCAGACTCTCTTCGCCATATTCAATGCTGTAAAGGAATAAGTTTTCGGCATATCCCGGATACCCCAGCCTGGAGTGTAGCAGCGCCATCATGTTAATCGCATGGGCATCTCCCGGTTTTAGTTGCAGTGACTTTTTGAGGTTCCAGAATGCCAGGTTGGTGTTTTTATTAACCATGGCTTCAGCGGCAATATTACGATAATACATCGAATAAAACTCATCTTCCGCCACCATCCGTAGGGCACGGGTTCCACGAGTTGGGAAGTAATCGATGATAACTTTCCCCTGATAAAGGCTGAGCCCTCTGTAGGATCTTGACGCTTTGGGGTCGGTTAGAACGGCACGAATATGTTGAGAGCTGAGCAGCATGCCACCTTCGCTTTGATAGATGATGGGTGTTTCAACCAGTTCATAACTTATCTTTACTGCGGTGAGGTCTACTAGGGCTTTGGTCAGGATAGCCAGTGATAAACAGTTGCCCTGGTTGCGATTGAATGTGTCAGTGGCTATTAGTGTATCGGCGTGGTAATTGAAATCTTCCAAGTGTTTTTCGATATATTTGTAAATCTGTTTGCCGGGCCTCAAAGGTCGCAGCGTCGAGCTTTTGAGAGCGCTCTGAAAATGTTGTTTTTGTGCATTGTTAAGCGAAAAAACCTGGGCTATTGTCAGTATTGCTAAGGGTTCACCGAAATAACTATCACTTAATAGCGGCAGAGGTGGGAGCTCGCTTGGTGCGGAATTGCTCAAATTATGCTCAGCGGCAGGCATAGAACTGCAAGCACTAAGAAAACAGCAAATGATGATTACCAAGGTGCGCATAGATATAATAATCTCGTTAAGTACTGTAAATGTCAATAGTTACTCGAATCCAGAGTGGTTTGATCTCTCGGAAAAGTAGAATAGGAATATCAGAATTTCTGCTCTGATTGACTGGTTCACGCTATTCATGCAAGGTTCAGACGGTCTGTGTAAAATCACACGCTATTAAGAGAGTTCCCGTATACAGGCGAATTTTTAGGATATTACTGCTAGACTCAAGCTTATGAAGAGAAGCTCACTAATCAATATTATTTTTATTAAACCTAGGCAGCGCTTAGCTGTGGTGTGCGTTTGTGCCTTATTGATACTCTCAATCCAGCCTGCATTTGCGACTAAGACGCTTGCAGATGCGGTCAAGAAAGCCGAAAAAAACGGTAAGACTAAAGTGATTTCCGCACAGACCACTCAGAAAAATAACAAACAAACCCATGTGGTGCGTGTGTTAACTAATAAAGGGAAAGTAAAAACAATGCGTTATCCCGTCAAGGGCGGAGCGCAGAAAAATCCAAAAAAACCCCGCAAGAATAAAAATGGCGGCTAAGGTTTAATTTATGCGTATTTTGTTGGTAGAGGATGATCAACAACTATCGAAGCTTGTTACTACCAGCTTGCAACAATCGGGCTATGTGGTTGATCAGGTTTATGATGGTATCGAGGGTCTCTATTATGGCCGCGAATTTCCGATTGATCTGGCGATAGTTGATTTAGGTTTGCCAAAAATTAATGGCATGGATTTAATTCGGCAATTGCGCGAAGAAGGATTTACTTATCCCATTTTAATCCTTACTGCCAGAAACCAGTGGCAGGAAAAAGTCGCCGGTCTGGAGGCCGGGGCTGACGATTACTTAACCAAACCCTTTAATATTGAAGAGCTCAAAGCGCGAGTTTCAGCGTTGCTGCGACGATCTTCCGGGCACGCCTCACCCAAGCTACAGTTTGGTCCGCTGGCGGTGGATTTGAACTCTCAGCGGGTAAGTATTGATGAGGCTGAAGTTGAGCTCACCAGCTTTGAATACAAAGTGCTGGAATACCTGTTGATGCATCCGGATAAAATTGTTACTAAGATGGATTTGGTAGATCATATCTATGCAGAAGACAGCGATCGTGACAGTAATGTAATTGAGGTGTTTATCGGCCGTCTGCGACGGAAACTGGATCCTGAAGGTACGCTCCAACCGATTGAAACTCTGCGCGGCAGGGGCTATCGTTTCGCACTGGAGAAAAAGCGTTAAACCAGACTCTACAGTTGGACAGAAACGGCCGTTTTCACTACGCTTACGCCTGCTTGCCAGTGCCGGTTTGTTTGCATTGCTGGCGTTAGTATTGGTTGGTTATGCCCTCGAACGCGCTTTTGTCCAGAGTACCGCTGAAAGTTTATCTCAACGCCTGAATGTTTATTTTTACCATGTGCTGGCGAATCTGGAAGTCGATAAAAGCGGGCAGATCACTTTTAACGGTGAAACCAATGATCCCCAGTTAGGGATTCCAGGTTCCGGGCTTTACATCAAGGCGGCAACGGCCACTGATCTATGGCAATCATCATCGGCCATGGGGGTGGAGTTACCAACCGTTCCGGAATTGAACCCCGGGCGCTCCGAGTTTTCTCTGCCAACAGCTACACAACCCTGGTATCAAATTGTTAACGGCATAGTATGGGAGCTGGATAACAATGCCGAAGTGCAAATGCGGGTGATGGTGCTAGAGCACCGCGGGGCTGCCGATGCGGTAATTTCCCAATTTCGCCACGGTCTGTTCCGCTGGTTAGGCGGGGCAGGTATATTACTACTACTTGCGCAATGGTTATTGATTCGCTGGTCGCTACGACCCTTAGCGGAAATTTCTGATTCGGTGGCGGCCATCGAAATTGGCGAAGCGAGTCAACTGGAGGGTAATTTTCCTGAAGAATTACAACCGCTGACAGAAAATATCAACCTCCTACTCGCCAGTGAAGAGCGTAATCGAAAACAATACCGCCACGACCTTGATGCCCTTGCACACGGATTAAAAACCCCACTGGCTATCATTAGCCTAAGTCAGGCGGAAAACAACTCAGTTGATGACTCGGTACAGTCCGCGTTGGCTGATATGCAGGGCTTAATTTCCCGTCATCTGGAAGTTGCCAGCCTTTCGACCCGCCGACTGCACGCGCAAAGGGTGAACATCTCCAAGCAGGTAAAACGCTTGCGGAGTTCGTTAAAAACGGTATACCCGCAGGTGGAAATACACTCACAGGTCGGTGCGGATTTGATTTTTCGCGGGGATGAAAGGGATTTACTCGAGTTGCTGGGTAATCTAATGGAAAATGCCTGTAAGTACGGAGCCGGTTTGGTCGAAGTAAGCGCGGGTATTTCAGCTGATAGTAAAAACCTATGGTTTGAGGTAGCCGATAATGGTGCGGGTATTCCGGCGGATCAGGTAGAGCTGATTCTGCGTCGGGGCGTTCGTGGCGAGGCGCATGAGAGTATTCCTGCTGATGAGCTTAGTGATGAACTTGGTGATGGGCTGGGTATGGGTCACGGACTGGGGTTATCCATCGTCCAGCACCTGGTAACAGCTTATCAGGGCAAACTTTCAATAAAAACATCCCCACTGGGTGGCGCGCGTATTACAATTCAACTCCCGATGGTGTAATACGGATAATCGCATATGTCTGCTGCGAATAAATTAGAACTAAATGAACTGCTGGATATCATGGTCAGGCTGCGTGATCCGCAATCGGGCTGCCCCTGGGATAAAGAACAAAACTTCAATACTATTGCCCCCTATACCATTGAAGAAGCCTATGAGGTTGCTGATGCGATTGAGCGGCAAGACTGGGATGACCTTAGGGACGAGTTGGGCGATCTGTTTTTTCAGGTGGTTTATCATTCGCGGATGGCTGAGGAGGCAGGTTATTTTGATTTTTCTCAGGTTTTGAGAAGCATATCCGCGAAACTTGTTCGTAGACACCCACATGTATTTAAACTTGAAGACACGCACGAAGAAGTTGATGCGCTCGGGCAGAAAAAACGTTGGGAAGCCCTTAAAATTAAAGAAAGAGCCAGTCGGGATTCATATAGTCTAATGGATGATATTCCGGTTGTACTTCCGGCAATGGAACGCGCCATAAAAATCCAGAAGCGCGCGGCGCTGGTGGGTTTTGACTGGCAGGACACAGCACTGGTACTGGATAAGATAGTTGAAGAAGCAGAAGAGTTACGGATCGAAATTGAACAACAGGATCAGCCTAAAATGCAGGCGGAACTTGGTGACCTCATGTTTGCTGTCGTTAATCTAGCCAGGCATCTGAAGATTGACCCGGCGGCTGCATTACGCCAAACCAATTCAAAGTTCAGCTGCCGGTTTCGGGCGATGGAAGAGTTGGCGGGTAGTGCGGGTATGCAAGCTTTGAGTCTGGAACAACAAGAAGCTCTTTGGCAAGCGGTAAAAAACAATGAAACAGATTGAACTACTAATCCAACAAGGTTTGGACTATTTTCACAACCAGCCGATTCTATTGCTATTGCTAATAGTGTTTTCAGTTGCTTTGATTTTTAGTAGTGGCTGGTTGATTGCTGCACGCAAAACGCGGAACTTGGAATCTCGAAGAGCAATTATTGAAGTTGAATTGAATAACAACAAGGAAGTACTTCGACGTGTTCAGCAAACACTGGAATTGAAGACCTCAGAGCTACAAAGTTCCTTACAAGAATACGCCGGTCTGCAAGCTACGCTGGAGGCCAAACAGGAGAATTTCAGCCAGCAGAAACAGACATTGGAGGATGCTGAGAAGCGCTTAAGCAGCCAGTTTGAAAACCTGGCTAATAAGATATTTACCGCCAAGCAAAAAGACTTTAGCAAACAATCTAACCAAAGCATCGATGCCGTTCTTAAACCCTTTCAGAGCCAATTGGAGTCATTCCGAAAACGCGTAGATGAGGTGCATACTGAGCGTACACGCGAGCAGGCCAGTTTAAAAACACAGCTTGAGAATCTACACGACCTGAACCAACAAATTACCGCAGAAGCATCTCAGCTTACTCAGGCATTAAAGGGCGATAAAAAAATGCAGGGCGACTGGGGAGAGATTCAAGTAGAAATGATTCTTGACCGTTCCGGTTTAATCAAGGGTGCTGAGTATGAACGCGAGGCTAATTTTAAAGATGATGACAAGCAGAACCTGAGACCAGATTTTATTATCAAATTACCGGAAAACAAACACCTGATTATTGACAGCAAGGTATCCTTGGTGGATTTTAATCGCTATGTCGCCGCCACGGATGAAGATGAGCGCAAAGTCGCATTAAAAGCGCATGTACAGGCAGTAGAAAACCATATTAAAAACCTCAGTAGTAAGTCATACCCAAGTATAAAGGGGATGAATTCACCCGATATGGTGCTGATGTTTATGCCAATTGAGCCTGCGTTTTTAACCGCATTTCAGCACAAGCCAGAACTTTATAATAGTGCCTTTGAAAAACGCATAATAGTGGTAACCACATCCACATTACTGGCCACCTTAAAAACAGTTTCCGGTATCTGGTCAATTGAAAGGCAGAATAAAAGCGCCCGCCAACTGGCTGACTTGGCAGGTCGGGTATATGACAAACTACGCATAGTTACCGAGAAAGTGGGTAAGCTCGAACAACAGCTGGGAACTGCCCAGAAAACCTGTGATGAGGTTCAACGCAGTCTTAGCGGGCATGGCAGCCTTACCACTACCATCGGCAAATTTCAGGCACTCGGTGTGCGGGTTAAAAAGGAGCTGCCCGCAGAAATACTGGATCAGGCGGGTGTGCTTGATATAGCCGATGAACGCATAGTTGAGGCATTGGATGCACCAAAAGACGATAAGCTGGATTAAACTCTATTGTAAATAAATGCTAAACAACTCTGAATTTATACAAAAAAAATCAATGGCCCCATAAGTTAGTTACATAGTTTATTAGATGCCTCCTCTATATAAGCCTCAATCGGTGGTAGCTTGGCATTTTCCCGCCTGAGGTTGATGTCTTTTTCATTTTTAACGGGTGAAAGAACAAATTTACTCCCTACACAATAACCTTGGGTTCCATATATCTGAACCTCATTTTCGAACAGAGAAACGCGATCTTCCAAATAAGCTATATGCACAGGGTGCACCCCACCACCTTTGATTTGTTTCATCAATTCAAGACCCTCCTTTTGGAATACTCCATCATGTGAAGCATGTTGCAAAATAAGCCAAGCGCCTGCACTCGCATCTTTGCTAAACCGCTTGCTGTCAGGCCACCCATATTGCTTAATTATTTCTTTTAAGCGTATTAAGTTAAGCTTATCTACCCTAAGCATATCCGTTAGATTGTGGTTTTTTCTAGCGTCCTGATCATTCTTGGCCATCTCAATGAGTTCACGATCTATAGAAGCCAACTCAAGCTTATCTTCTGCAGCCAGGCTGCATGCACTACCGACAAGCAACAGAGCCATCAAAAGAAATGTGACTGCCCAGCGTTTGTGTGAAAACATATTCTTCTCGGTGGCGTTAGTACCGGGGCATTTAGCGTGCTTCAAAATGAGGCTCCGGAGTGCCTGTGATTTGGGGGATGTTCATTGTTAGCTACTTTAATTTGAACGCTCATCTAATAAATAGTTCTTAAGCTTCCTTTCACTTCGCATTACATAAAGTATGTATATTTTCTCTTTTTCTATTCTATAAAATATTCGACATGGATTTACAATTATTTCTAGATAGCGCGAATTGTCGAGCTCTGGCGGTTTGCGGCCAGTTTTAGGAAATTGCTTAAGTCGCTCAGTAGATGAAAAAACTTTTTGCACTAGCTTATTGGCGGCGCTAATTTTATCTAGTGCAATGTACTCAGCAATATCAGTTAAATCTTGTAGTGCTGGTTCGGTCCAAATTATTTGAGCCATTTACTCATTTTTTCTTTTGCTTCTGCTTGGGTAAATATGCGCTTTTCCAATATAGCGGTTTCACCGCGTGCAATGCCTTCTAATATATGTATGCGGCTTTGTGTTAGTTCATAATCATTAACATCGACCAGATAAGCTGAGGGCTTGCCGTGCTCAGTAATTAGTACCGGTTCTTTAGATGCGTGTAGTTCAGCAAGGATTTTAGTTGCTTGGCGCTTTAGTGTAGTTACAAGTTCTATTTTCATAATAGTAACACTATAGTATCACTATTGTCGGTTTGCAAGGCTTATGTTTAGCTATACAGCGAATCGAATTGGGGACAGACGCTCAACAAATCAAAAATCTGAGAAATCTGAAGACAGACGCTCAATAGCTGACTAAATCTGCTTCGGTGGTTTTGCTTACACCCTGAGAATGCCTCTACCGAATGCCTGTCTATGGGGTGCTCACATGAAACTCCTCCAGACCCTGTCACCTGTGTCGCGTAATACAGATGTTTTTCATAAAAACCAAGTGATTTTACCCGCACTATTGTCGGCAATGTGAGGCTTTCTCTCGTGGCAAAAACGGGAATTGTTCTAAAATACGCCTGTCCTGTATTATTTAGAAAGCGGAACCAATAAACAACACAAAACAAAGACCGAAAATATTTGTCCGGAAATTCCCGCAATTAATTGTTTTCATGTAATTAACCTCCTTGCCCTTATACTATTAACCTAGCGTCCAAATACCCTATGCAGCGTACTGAATTGCTGGATGTAAAAAGTAGCTCTTAACCCGAGCCGGAAGGGCTTGTAGTTTTCTCATGATACCGAGGACCTTTCTTTCAAGT
>JAKITM010000131.1 GCA_021648045.1 Lysobacterales bacterium | reverse complement strand
CATCAGCGAACAACCGAATGGTCTGTTCCCGATTGTGTTGCTGCACTTCGGTGCTGCGCTTTCTGGCATCTGTTCTAAGCATGCTCCCGATTATAACATCTTGGGTATTTGAATGCTAGGTTAATAGATGCAGAGTCATTACTCCATTACCCCCACTATCAGGACCACAGCCGCGAAACCTTTGATGCATTTATTGAAATCGCGGATAAAATCGCGTGCAAACATTTTCTCCCACATAATGCGAAAGCCGATGCTGAAGAGCCTAAATTTGATGGTGATAGCATCAGTATTATTCTGGAAGTTCAACCGGCGCTTGAAGAATATGCGGCTGCGGGTTTTATTGCGGCCCGACACCTTTACGACAATGGTGGTATGCAGATGCCAGCGGTGATTGCCTCGGCCTGCCAAAGTTTCTTTTTTTCCGCTAACCCCTCTACCGCCGGCTACCCGTTTTTAACGACAGCAGCCTCCAATTTAATTGCTGCCTTTGCCAGCGAATCTCAAAAAAACCAGTATTTACCCGGCCTGCTTGATGGTCGTATTTTTGGCACCATGGCGCTGACTGAACCTGATGTTGACTCTTCATTGGGAGACCTTAAAACTTCAGCGACTGCACAAAATGATGGTAGTTACCTGATCAAAGGTCAGAAAATGTTTATCTCTGCAGGCGACCATCCGCTGAGCGAAAATATTGTGCATCTGGTGCTGGCAAGAATTCCAACAGCGCCTGCCGGAGTGAAAGGCATTTCATTGTTTATCGTACCTAAATTCCTACTGGATGAGAACGCTGAAAACACCTCAAGAAATGATGTCCAGGTTACCGGGCTGTTGCACAAGATGGGTTATCGCGGGATAACCTCAACCGTTTTGAATTTCGGCGACAAGGACAGCTGCCAAGGTTACCTAGTTGGCGAACCGAACCAAGGCTTGCTGTATATGTTCAAAATGATGAACGAAGCCCGTATAGGTGTAGGCTTGGGTGCGGCAATGATTGGTTACCGCGGCTATTTAAGTTCGCTTGAATACGCTCGTAATCGACCGCAGGGGCGATTACCCTCAAACCGAGATTCCTCCAGCAAACCCGTGAAGTTAATTGAGCACGCTGATGTCCGGCGCATGTTATTGGCGCAAAAATCCTATGTTGAAGGCAGTCTTGCCTTATGCCTGTATGCAGCTAAACTCATGGACTTATCTGAAGCATCGCTGGATAAATCAGAAAAGTTAGCCGCCGGGCAACTACTGGATTTACTCACGCCAGTGGTTAAGTCATTCCCCTCCACTTATGGTACCAAAGCTAACGATCTTGCGATTCAGGTACTTGGTGGCTCAGGTTATACCCGCGATTATCCGGTAGAGCAATGTTACCGGGATAATCGCTTAAACCCGATACATGAAGGTACTGAGGATATTCAGGCGTTGGATTTACTTGGTCGTAAACTCTGGCAAGACAATAGCAAAGCATTTGGTCAGCTATTAGAACTCATAAAGAACACACTGCAACAGGCCGAAAAAACCGGTTTAGTGAAACAAGCAGCTGCCCTTGAAAAGGCTACTGATCGACTCGCCCTCACCACCCAGGTTCTGGGCAAAGCCTTAGCTACTGAAGGCCCGGATAAAGTCTTGGCAAATGCCAGTCTATATCTGGACAGTTTCGGCCGGGTCGTAGTGGCATGGTTGTGGTTGAAGCAGGCAGTCATTGCTCAAAATAAGCTATCCGCAACAAGCACTCAGCAAGCTTTCCTTCGCGGCAAAATTCAAACCGCCAGTTATTATATTAACTGGGAGCTCCCTGAAGTCTTCCATTTATTACAATTACTGGAAGACCTAGACCCTATTTGCTTTGAAATGCAGGCAGACTGGTTTTAGCGACAGGTCACTTTTGATCTGCCGGTTCTGCCAAAGCAAACAACAGGTCAACATAACTTTTTTCAATATCCGCCAAACCTGCAACTTTTGAATCCTTATGTGGGTAAATTAGCATATATTCGTTTGGTCCGTGGGCACCCGACCCATGCCCCAGACCGTTAAAAACAAGCGGCAGGCCTAGGCGCTCGGTGAATTGATAAAACGGCGCACTGCCGCCAATACGCGGCATCACGCTGGTAATATTCGCCCATTTCGAAAAAACACCCATTGCTGCCTGTACTAATGGTGCATCTACCGATGTCTGTGCGGCCGGGTATCCGGACAATTTGCGGATGATAATATCCCTGAATCCGTACTCATCTAGGTGCTTGCGTAAGCGTGCAAACTGAGTGTCAGGATCTACTCCCATGGGTAGCCGAGAGTCCATTTTAGCGGTAGCAATATGCGGCAATATGGTTTTTACTCCCTCGCCGGTATAGCCGCTCCAGATACCATCAACATTCAGGCTGACATCATAGAGATAACGCATCAGCACGGCCTCACCTTTCTGGTCATGAATAAACTGGCTGAGTGAGAGCTGGTTTTTCCAGTCTGCAGCAGACCATTTATTACTCATGGCATTAATCAGCATGGATTCTTCAACCGTAGGTGGACGCACATCGTCATAATAACCATCGATCAAGATGGTATTGCCATCGGCCGTTGTCATTGATGCAATAGCCGCAATTAACCGTTGTGTGGGTGAATCCACCACTGACTTGTAAGAACCATGAATTTCTGATTTGCCCGGGCCTCCCCAGCTACCGCCCTTGCTCTCAAGCTCCCAATAATTGATTCCCTTAACCCCGAGCAATACGGTTAAGTCACCTTTGAGATTTTGAGAGTTAAACGGAAACAATACCCCGTCAGCTGATTTCAGTCGCGTTTCATAAGCATCTACCAATTGCGGGTAATTTGGCGACCCCAACTCCTCTTCACCTTCGGCCAGCACCATTAGGTTGACCGGCAATGTACCGTTAACTTTGATGATTGATTCAATAGCATTTAAAAATGCCCGCTGTGGTCCTTTTTGATTGGTAGCACCGCGTGCCATCAAAACCTGCCCGAAGTCCCGCTCTACCAGCTTGCCCTCGAAGGGCGGGCTTTCCCAGTCCTCTTCGTTAACCGGCTGAACATCGTACATCATATAAACCAGCAAGGTTTTTGTTGCACCGGCATCGTAATAACCCCATACGCCGGGATGGCCAGCGCTTGGCACCAGTGTGGTTTCTGAAAAACCAATTGCTGCTAGGTCATCCCGCAATAACTCTGCCATTTCGGTGATACCAACATTTTGCGCACTAATTGAGCGCTGTTGTACCCAGCGCTGAATATTCTTAAAATGACTGTCTAGATTTTTATCAATATGGGCATATATACGCTCATGCTTGCCTGTATAGGCTGAAATTCGGTTGAAATCATAGGCCTCACTGCTGGCCAGGGTGTAGTGAGGGTAATCAGCTAGCGGTTTATCTGCCGCTAGTGCTGGCAGCATGAATACAAATAGCCCGATGATGAGTTTAGAACTGATGTTAACGATGTAATTCAAAACGAAATCTCCTTATAAACCTATAGTTAAAAAAACCCAGCAGCAAATCGAAAACCCTTGCGATTATCTCAGAATAGAGCCCTGAATATATAGCTCGCTGCGCTTATACCCCTATGATTACGCTTAGCTGACAGTTATTCAGAGGGTTGATCTAGTTGCTGCACTTTATCCAACATTTCATCAACCAGCAACTTTAGGAACTCATCAGTACACATACCACAGAGGCCTCGTTCAGGCATCCCGCCATAGCCATTAATAGTATTTTGGTAGGTTTTTTCAAGCGGTTGCTCCAGTGTTTTTTGCCAATCAGAAAATACTGATAAGCGTGGGGCTTCATAGGCACCTGAAGCGTGACAGCCCGAACATATTAATTCATAAATTAAGGCTGTATTGGCCGGCGGCTCCGGCGTATCTTTCTTCGCCTTTCGACTGAGTCGATAAAGAGACCCGGTTTGTGTAAGGATGTATATGGATCCATCACTAGCTACTTTGATATCGCGTATACGGGCCTCTAATTGCTTCAAAATATCATGCTCGGAGCGAATCCTGTCACCATCAAGATCTAACTTACTAATCAGCTTTCCTTTAAGCGCACCGACCAGCAGGTCACCTTCCCACTCTTTAAACA
The DNA here is from genome assembly GCA_021648045.1 of Lysobacterales bacterium. Lineage (GTDB taxonomy): Bacteria > Pseudomonadota > Gammaproteobacteria > Xanthomonadales > SZUA-36 > SZUA-51. Next base: position 1,181 of record JAKITM010000131.1, on the reverse strand, counting down.
TATCGCCCCGATAAATCGTAATCGGAGAAATTGCCAGTGAGGGCAGGTAATAAAAAATCGGCTGTTGCAAACCTTTTTTATGAGTTCCCGAACCGATGGGATCCATGGTGTAGTCCCGGCCATAAGTAATCTCGGGCCAGCCATAATTTTTACCGGCTTCAATAATATTAACTTCATCCCCACCCATTGGACCATGTTCAGACTCGAACATCCGACCGCTCAATTGATCAAAATGCAATCCTTGTGGGTTGCGTACCCCAAGGGCATATATTCTGTCATCAATTCCCTCAACACCCACGAATGGGTTGTCCTTCGGTACGGAGCCATCATCGTGCAAGCGTAAAATCTTTCCTTCAAGGCGCCCCTTTATCGCGGCGTTCCAGTCTTCTGAACGATTCCCAATCGATATATATAGGTAACCTTTATCATCAAATTCAAGCGCCCCTCCAAAATTAGAGGGTGACCAACTGAAGTGCTCTGATTCAAGGATATTTCGCACATTAAGTAATTGCTTGTCACGCAACACGGCTGTTGCCACTGCGGTTCGAAAAAACTGTTGGGTGACTGGATCAAGTTGCACATAACTAAAGTAAACACGCTGATTTTTTGCAAATTCAGGGTGAATCTCTACATCCAACAAACCTACCTGTGGAAACCCACCCGCAATCTCAGGTAGCCCACTAACTTCAATTAGTCTTTTACTGGAAAGTTGATAGCGGAATAATTGCCCGGATAGTTGGGTAATAAGGATTTCATCATCATTTATAAACTCAAATGCCCACGGATAGGTTAAGCCACCAAGAACTTCCTCAAGCACCGCATCTCGAACATTTAAATCAACCACGCCCTTGAGTGCACCCTGATGTGCAGGCAACCAAATATCACCCATCATCTTCTGAGTGGGTTTTGTGGTTTCTGCGATCAGAATTAAGGGCGCCAGCAATAGACTAAAGATTAAATTTCGCCAAAATTGATGAGAGATAAAGATAGCGTTCATTACATTTCCTTTCGTGTGCCCATTGTTAAAATGGACACGGGGCAGCAAATTAAGTCAGTTATTAACCTAGCGTCCAAATACCCTATGCAGCGTACTGAATTGCTGGATGTAAAAAGTAGCTCTTAACCCGAGCCGGAAGGGCTTGTAGTTTTCTCATGATACCGAGGACCTTTCTTTCAAGTTG